>JANOTW010000966.1:0-2976 GCA_031416575.1 Ferruginibacter sp. | reverse complement strand
AGAAGCTGCCTAAAAATCAACACTTGCCAGGAATACTATTAATTGCCACTAATCGCACAAATTAAAAGGAAGATATTTTTATAATGCGCAAGGGATAAAAACGTGAGGAAAAATTTTTGTCCGGGCTAAGAAGCTATGTGGAGCATCCTTGCATCGCCCTCTTGTACCGCATACCATTGGGGATCTTTAATTGTGTTTTAAATTAATTCGGGAGCGTATTTTATTGGGTGATCGTGCAAAATAAATATCACTATTTTATCCCTTGCGCAGTATAATAAAAAAACTTGGTGGATATTCGTGCATTCGTGGCATAAGCCCAAACTAAATGAATAATAACAAAACCAAACAGCCTTTTGATCCTGCAACAGTAGCCCTGAATGCAAGTAATTTAATAGAGGCCAGCGCAGGAACGGGTAAAACTTATTCCATTGCCATATTAACCCTGCGCCTGGTATTGGAAAAGAAAATCCCCATTCAGCAAATACTGATGGTAACCTTTACCAAAGCAGCGGTAGCAGAGTTGGAAACCCGTATCCGGCAATTTATGCGCAATGCTTTAAAAGTAAGCCAGGGAATGGTAATCAATGATGAAACTATCTCAAATATTGTTCAATCCGCAATGGAAGAAAATGCGATTGGAAAAACCGAAACGGAACGTTTGTTAAAGGAAGCGGTGTTGTTTTTGGATGAAACCGCTATCCTGACCATTCACGGTTTTTGCCAGCGTGTTTTAACGGAGTTTGCATTTGAAACGAGGCAAATATTTGGTTCTGAAATATTGACTGATTTAAACGCCATCCTCACGGACCGGGTTAACGCTTTTTGGAGAAAGCATATCACCACCTTGCATACCGGCCTTTTGCAGGAGTTGATCAATGCGGGGTTAAGCAGGAAAAACCTGGTTGATGTGATGAAAAATGCCATGTCGGGGAAGGAGATGCTCCCGTTAGGGCCATTGCCTGATCGCTTCTTATCAGAAGGCCACCAATCAGCTTTGGTTGAAACACTGAACGAAATGGAAACTCAAAAGGAAACAATCCACCACGGCATCATCAATTATATTTTATCCAATAAAGGTTCCATCCAATCAGCAACTGAAAAAAATGCCCATGCCAAAAGAAATTTGCTGCACCTGGTGAATGATCCTGCATCATTGCTTGATGCGATCATTAAAAATAGCGATAAAGCATACGTGCAAAAAGTTTATCCTGAAATTTTATTGATGCATGAAAAAGCAACGGCCCTCGAAGAAGAAAAAATACATCGTATAAAATCAGTTATCAACCAGGTTTACAAATTGGCTATCCAAATTATTTCAATAGAGACAGATCGTTACAAGCAGCAAAATAATCAACTTGGGTTCGATGATATGATCACCAAACTGCATGATGCGGTGGTGGTTGATAACAATGAGTTTTTAATCGCATCGCTGCAGGCCAAATATAAGGCTGCCTTTATAGATGAGTTTCAGGACACGGATAAAATGCAGTATGAAATTTTCAACCGTTTATTTGCCAGGGAGTCTATTTTGTTTTACATCGGCGATCCCAAGCAATCCATTTATGCATGGCGCAAGGCGGATATATTTACTTATTTCAAAGCAAAAGATGAGGTGGTGAATAATTACGGAATGAATGTAAATTATCGTTCGTCCAAAAGATTTATTGAAGCGATGAACTGTTTCTTTTTACCAACACCTGGTTTTGATACTTTTTATTTTTCAGGCGAATCAAATGAAATAGGATATATCGAAGTAGCATCCCCTGATGAATCATCAAAGGGGGAATTGTATAAAGATCAGCAGGCTGTGGTACCCATAACTATTTTTGAAAATCCCAACAATGTCTCCATCAGCGAAACGGTTGCAGCACAGATCATTCAGTTGCTGGGCAGTGATGATTATACGATTAAAGAGAAAGACAAACTTCGCAAACTACGCCCATCTGATATTGGTATCCTGGTAAGAAAGAATAAGCAGGCTGCGGCTATTAAAGGGCTTCTTTCAAAATACAACATACCAGCCGTTACCATTGATGATACCAAATTATTGCAATCTGCCGAAGCCCGCCACCTCCTGTATTTATTGGCAGCGGTAATTGATATCAATCCATCGGGTATCAACAAGGCATTATTGTCGCCGCTCACAGGTTTTAACGCCTCCCAAATACTGGCGATGGATGATGAACCGGCGTTGAACCGGTTCAAGGACTATCAGCATCTTTGGGAAAATGAAGGCGTGTATGTAATGCTGACAAAGTTTATCACGGACTACAAAGTAAAGCAGGTGTTGCTGAATGAAACGGCGGGGAACGGGGAACGCATCATCACCAATGTGCTTCAGTTAATGGAGCTATTGCATAAAATACAAACCCAAAAAAAAATCTCTTCACCGGAACTTGCCAACTGGCTAAAACGTGGTATAGAAGGAATGGAAGTAGAAGGCGATGAATTTGAGCAAAGGGTGGAAAGCGATGAGGAAGCAGTAAAGATCGTGACCATTCACAAAAGCAAAGGGCTGGAATATAATATCGTATTCGCACCATTCCTCGACCTTCCTGCAAGTACGGATTTTGAGTTTGTAACTTTCAGGGATACGGATACCGGTGATTATTTATTTTCGGATACCACTTTATTAGATGACAACCAGATACAGCTAACCAAAAAACAACTGGAGCAGGAAAACCGGCGGCTGATATACGTAGCCGTTACAAGGGCGGTATATAAATGTTATATCAATAAAAACACTTACAGCAAGTTCAGCCAGTCGGCGATCACACCTTTTGTGAATGAATTAATAGAAGCCCGGCCGTCTTTAATTGCCTTTGAAGCATCTCCCGCCTTGCCGGAAAATTTTAAATATTCAACAACCACTAAACAGTTAAAGCCCGCCTACCTTCAGGCAACCGGTTTTCAACTGACGGAAACCAACTGGCGAAAATTAAGTTACACCTGGCTGGATACAGTGCATGCGCCTGC
>JANOTW010000965.1:0-2471 GCA_031416575.1 Ferruginibacter sp. | reverse complement strand
GGCAGAATGTCTGATGTCTGATGTCTGATTTTTTGATGTCTGATTTTAATAACACGAATGTAAAATCCCTAATTATAATGGTTAATTTATAACACAATTAAAGTTCCCCAATGGTATGAGGCAGAATGTCTGATGTCTGATTTTTTGATGTCTGATTTTAATAACACGAATGTAAAATCCCTAATTACAATGGTTAATTTATAACACAATTAAAGATCCACAATGGTATGCGGCAGAATGTCTGATGTCTGATTTTTTGATGTCTGATTTTAATAACACGAATGTAAAATCCCTAATTATAATGGTTAATTTATAACACAATTAAAGATCCACAATGGTATGCGGTTCAAGTGAGTGACACAACGATGCTGCCCAAAGCTGCTTCTTTGCCTGGACAATAAATACATTAAAAGAGCAAAAAAATAACGAAACAAAAACTCAACGCTTACAATATTTACAATACAATATTCTGAACCATTTTACTCTTGAAAGGATAGTCCGTATTAAAATGCAGCCCCCTGCTTTCGTGCCTGAAGTCGGCACACTTTACAATTAAATAAGCAACTGAAATCATATTCCGCAGTTCGCACAACTGTGGAGAAACCGCAGTTTTTTCATACAGGGCCTCCGTTTCTTCATACAGCAGGTCTAATCTTTTCAGGGCCCTGTGCAGGCGTTCATTGTTTCTTACAATACCCACATAATCGCTCATGAGCAATTTCATTTCTTTTACACTTTGCGTAATCAGGATCATTTCTTTTGGAACATTGGTACCCTCCGATTGCCAGTTTGGAACTTCGGATGCATCTACCTTTTCAACATTGTTGGCGGTACTATTATTTTGCGGCCCTTTTATCATTTGTACGGAATGTTTATAAGCCCTGTGTGCAAATACCATGGCCTCCAGCAACGAATTACTTGCCAGGCGGTTGGCGCCGTGCAACCCGGTTGATGCGCATTCACCAGCGGCATACAGATTTTTGATGGAAGTACGGCCCCATTCATCTGTTTTAATACCACCGCAACTATAATGCGCAGCAGGCGCTACCGGTATCATGTGCCTGGCAATATCAATTCCAATGCTCAGGCATTTTTCATAAATGTTGGGGAAATGTTCCGTAAACTTTTCTTTGCTAAAATGCCTGCAATCCAGATACACATGTTCCGTACCATTTATCTTCATTTCATTATCAATCGCCCGTGCCACTATATCCCTTGGCGCCAGGTCTTTGCGCTCATCATAACGCTCCATGAACGCTTCTTCATTTTGATTGCGTAAAATGCCCCCATCGCCGCGTACTGCTTCCGTAATTAAAAAACTATGCCCGCGTACACCCGGCTCATACAAAGCGGTAGGATGAAACTGTATAAACTCCATGTTTTCAATACGGCCTTTTGCCCGGTAAACCATGGCCACGCCATCGCCTGTTGCAATGGCCGGGTTGGTAGTAGTACGGTAAACTTGCCCGTTGCCGCCTGTTGCCAGTAATGTAACGGAGGATAATATCGTTTCAATTTTGTTGCTGTTTAAATTCAATACGTAAACGCCATAGCATTCAATATCGGGAGTTGACTTGGTGATTAAAAAACCGAGATGGTGCTGTGTAATAATATCCAGCACAAAACAATGGCTGAGAAGCCGGATATTGGATTTTCGATTGACAGCTTCCAGCAAAGCCCTTTCCATTTCCTTACCGGTTACATCTTTGTGATGAAGTATGCGAAATTCGCTATGGCCGCCTTCTCTGCCCAATGCGTAATCGCCATCTTTATCCTTGTCGAACTGAGCCCCCCATTCAATAATTTCTTTTATTCTTTCCACTCCTTCCCTCACTACTATTTCCACCACTTCCCTGTTGCACAATCCGTCACCTGCTATTAACGTATCTTCTATATGTTTATTAAAACTGTCTTTATCAAAATCCATCACACCTGCAATACCGCCTTGTGCGTACTTTGTATTTGTTTCGTCACTTTGTGTTTTGGTTAAAATAGTAATGGTTTTATCGGGGCAATCTTCCGCTACTTTTAAAGCATAGGTGAGGCCTGCTATACCACTGCCAATTATTAGAAAATCCGTTTGCATAAATTTAATCAAGCCAGGTGGCGAAGTTTTTATTTTTCAACTTGTTTTTTTTGAAGCGTATTTAATGTTCATTGCGCAATATTTTCAGGTAATAAAATTATTGGCCGGGCAGAAGGCTCTTTAATGAACATCGTTGTGTTATGTTAATCCCGATTTTTTATCGGGACTTGCCGACTTTCGGCATCCCGATGTTACACTTGAATCGGGACTTGTACCGCATACCATTGGGGAACTTTGATTGTGTTATGGATTTACCACCGCCGGCTCCACCCAAGCCCCACTCTCCTTCAATAAATTAATCAGTTCATCCACGGCAATAGCGCTGTCAATATTTCTCTTTACCACTTCCTTGCCACGGTATAAAGTTATCTTACCAACACCACTT
>JANOTW010000964.1:0-5178 GCA_031416575.1 Ferruginibacter sp. | reverse complement strand
TAATCGGTAGTAATTTAATTTCAAGGCTATATTTATCGGTAGATTTAATTGGCAGGTGCAACCAATTCGATATATTCAATCTTTTGAAATGAATCATGCCAAAATATGTACCAGGCAAAGCCTTATTTTAATAGCATTGATGTCCTCACCGGCCACAGCCTCAAAGCAGGAGCGACAATTATATATACACAATTGTTAACTAACTGACAGCCAATATAAAATGGCTGCATATTTTTAGGGTCAAGCTCCCCTCTCCTTTGGAGAGGGGCTGGGGGTGAGGTCAAACGCAGGGTTAAATGCCCAGATTAAAAATTGCCACCCTGCCAAGTTAAAAGGTGTATGCTGCGTTTGTTGCGCTTTAGTGCAGAATGAATTTGGGATGCACCTTATAAACAACTTTGCGCAGGTAGTGAATGAAGAATAACTTACATTCACTTCACTACTTATGCTTTACAAAATAATTATCCTTTCATGAAATTTGGCGTTAGTACATTTTTGTGGGTTTCACCATTCAGCACTGCTTCCTTTGACCTTGTTTATAAGGTTAAGGAAATGGGCTTTGATATTATAGAAATCGCGGTTGAAAAGAAAGAGTTGATTGATTGGGCAAGATTAAAAGAGCTGATTAAAGAAACGGGTTTACAGGTTACCATTAGCGGCGCTTTCGGTTCCGACAGGGACATCTCTCATGAAGATCCTGCAATTCGTGAGAATGGTTTTCAATACATTGTTGACTGTATCAAAATTGCCCGGGATATGGGCAGCCCTATTTTTGGCGGGCCAGTTTATTCGGCTGTTGGAAAGACAAGGTTCATCCCTGAAGATCAAAAAAAGATAGAAAGGGCCTGGTGTGTAGAAAACCTGATGAGAATAGGAAAGATAGCCGGAGATCATGGAATTATAGTTGGCCTTGAACCGCTCAACAGGTTTGAAACCGATATGGTGAATACGGCGGATCAGGCCATTTCATTGGTGAAGGAAGTATCCAGCCCGAACATCAAAATTCAGTTAGACACATTTCACAACAATATAGAAGAAAAGAACATTGCCAATACCATAAGAAAAGTAGGCAAGGAATTATTGTGCCATGTACAAGGCAATGAAAGCGACCGGGGAACCCCCGGAACAGGCAATCTTGATTGGGCTGGTATTAAAGTGGCCCTTACCGAAATCGGATATGACGGAGCCATGGTAATTGAAACTTTTGGTGAAGTTTCAGCGGAAATAGCACGGGCAGCTTCTATCTGGCGGCCCCTTGCTAATAGTTCTGATGAACTGGCAAGGGAAGGGCTTCAGTTTTATAAAGATTTTTTTAATTCATAGCTATTACTATATTGTGCAAGGGTTAAATTAGTGATATTTTATTTTGTTCCCTAAACGGGTGCATACCTAATTGTCGCTTTTATAAAGCTCGTGGCCGGTGAGACACCGACCACGGCGGGGCTACCCCTGGCGGGTGGGACACCAGCCAGCGGCAATTTGGTATGCACCCCCACAAACAAATAAAAACAGGCTTCATTTAATTTAAAACGTAATAAAAGTTCACCAATGGTATTAAGTACAAGAGGGCGATGCAACGATGATGCCCATAGCTTCAATGCCAGGACAAAAAATCTTCTTCACGTTTTTTTTAATGCGAAGTAAAATGAACCGGACAGAATTTCTAAACATCTTTTATAATTTATCTAAACCTATCACATGATTGAAACAAAAGCCTATTCTGAAAACATGAATGATGAAGCAGCCCATTCCCGGATGAGATTATTTTGGGGTTGCTTTATCGTATTGATCGCCACTGCATTTGGATTTGTGTTTCGTGCTTTTATCATGGCCGACTGGGGTGTTCAATTCGGATTGAGTAAAACACAGCAAGGCGAAATTTTTGGTGTAGGCTTTTGGCCCTTCGGCATCAGTATTGTTTTCTTTAGTTTAATCATTGATAAGATTGGTTATAAAAAATCAATGGTGTTTGCATTTATCTGTCATGTGGCATCAGCCGTCATTACTATTTTCGCTGACGGTTACTGGATGCTTTATCTCGGTACTTTTTTATTCGCTTTGGGAAATGGCGCTGCTGAGGCTGTAATCAATCCCGTAGTTGCTACGATGTTTCCCAAAGAAAAAACAAAATGGTTGAATATACTTCATGCAGGATGGCCGGCTGGTTTGGTGATAGGTGGGTTATTGGGCATTTTCATGATCAACCAAAGGTTTCCCTGGGAGTTGATTATTGGATTTATACTGTTACCGACTTTGATCTATGGCTGGATTATTTTGAAAGAAAAATTCCCGGTTAACGAAAGGGTAAAGGCGGGTGTTAGTTACCTGGAAATGCTGAAAGAAGTAGGCATTTTGGGTGTATTGATTATAGCGGCCTTATGCGCTTTTCAATTAGGGAGTTTGTTTGGTTGGAGTACTGGTGTTAGTGTTGTTATTACCCTGGCAGTAGTAGCCCTTTTTGGCTATTTTGTCCGGTCTTTGGGCCAGCCTCTTTTTGTTTTTCTTTTGCTCATCATGATTCCTTTGGCCACAACGGAATTAGGTACTGATAGCTGGATTACCGATCTGATGACGCCCGCCATGCAGAAAGTAGGGTTTCAGGGGGGCTGGGTATTGATCTACACTTCCCTTATCATGGCGGTGTTACGTTTTTATGCAGGCCCTATTGTACACAGGCTTTCCCCGCTTGGTTTATTGGCCGCCAGCGCATTCACCGCCGCCCTGGGTTTAATGTTTCTATCATACGCTTCAGGCTTTGTCATTATTATTGCCGCTACTATTTATGCTTTAGGTAAAACCTTTTTCTGGCCCACAATGCTTGGCGTTGTTTCCGAACAATTCCCTAAAGGCGGGGCATTGGCGCTAAATTTTACCGGAGCTGTTGGAATGATGGGTGTAGGTGTAATAGGCGCCGTTATTCTTGGTTTTGTGCAGGATAAACAACTGGACCAAAATCTGGCGGCTTATGATCAAAAAAATAATACAGCGCTGCATTCTACCTATATCACCCAGGAAAAAACCGGTCTTTTTGGATCGTATAAAGCGCTGGACGGGGCCAAATTATCAAGTGCCTCCCCGCAAGTCATCCAAACCATTGATGGGGTTCAGAATGATGCTAAAAAGAATGCATTAAGGACCGTTGTAATTTTCCCGGTATTTATGTTAATCTCTTACCTTGGTTTAATGTTTTATTTTAAATCACGTGGGGGATATAAGCAGGTGGTCCTGGAAAAAGATGAATCATTGCCAATGGCTGAATATTAAAAGTTTTGAATAATAGCAGTACGAAGTGCACGCTTATTCGCAACACTAATTATAGTGAGTTTGTTTCAATTAAAATTATACTTCGCAACGGATAAAAACGGGAATAAATTTTTTTGTCCAGGCTGTTACGTACTGAGCGAAATCGAAGTATTAGCTAAGTCGAAGTATGATCGAAGTCGAATTATGGGCAGCATAGTTGCGCCGCCCTTCTATACAACTATACTTTTTGTCCGGGCTAAGAAGCTATGTGGAACATCGTTGCATCGCCCTCGTGTACCGCATACCCTTGGGGAACTTTAATTGCGTTTTGCACGTGCGGCAGCAGTAGTTAAAATTACCCTGGCCACTTTTATAGGAAAAACTACGCCCGCCTGAATTTAATTTTAAGCCGGGCGGATGCTGCCGCAATTTCGGGCCCTCATGAAATTGTAAAAAAATTATCCGGAAATAGCCGCAACCGAATATTTAAAAAATGTCTGCAATTGACTGATTTTCATTAACAGAAAATTATGTGGTTGCAGATAACAGCGTAAATTGCTGGGTAAGGCGTAATTGTATCGGCACCCTACGTTAGACAGAGTAATGCTATATTTGACAATACATTTTTGACAAAAACATGAAGCTTCCACATCCCATACCATATCAAGGAAGTAAAAGGAATTTGGCTGACCAAATTTTACGACTATTTCCTGAACATTTTGACAGTCTTATTGAACCATTTGCAGGTTCAGCGGCTATAACAATTGCATCGGCTTATTATTTTAAGGCTAACAGTTTTATAGTAAATGACATTAATGAACCTTTGATAAATCTTTGGGGCACTATTATCAATAATCCGAAATCAATCATTAAATCATATCACGACATTTGGCACGGACAACACGGAAATGCAGAAGAATATTATTATCAAATCCGTGAACGCTTTAATGATACTAAGCAACCCGAATATCTATTATTTCTTTTGGCTAAGTGTGTAAAAGCCGCAGTACGCTACAATGCACAAGGTAGTTTTAATCAAAGTCCAGACAAAAGACGATTAGGAAGAAACCCTGCTTCAATGCGTGATGATATTTTGAGAGTTTCTCAATTACTGAAAGGGAAAATTCAACTTCACTCCGGGGATTATAAAAATATTCTTGACCTTGCAACCTCAGACGATTTAGTTTACATGGACCCACCTTACCAGGGAACAGGAGTGAATGGAGGTTTCAATTATGCTGGCAACATAGAGTTTGACAACTTTGTAGTTTCCCTTTTTGAACTCAATTACAATAACGTTCCTTACATTTTAAGTTATGACGGGCGTACAGGTGATAAAACTTATGGAATTCCATTACCTGAAAAATTAAATCTGACAAAAATTGAAATAAATGCAGGACGTTCATCTCAAGCAACGCTTTTAAGCAGAAGTGAAATAACTTATGAAGCAGTTTATTTATCACCAGCTTTAATTTCAAAAATTGACTTGCAGAAAGTTAGCCGCAACCAAATTTATCAAACAGAACTTTTTGCAAAATAATGGCTGAAAAGAAAAGAGTTTATCCCAAAGAATTTTTAGAGTACGTTCAATCAATAATTAACAAAAGGGCAAAAGTTGTTATTGACCATATCTTAGCTTATGGCTTTATTACAACCGAAGACCTTGAAAAGACTTATGGCTACAATCATCCACCAAGAGCAGCCCGAGATGTTCGTGAGGCAGGTATTCCTCTTGAAACTTTTAAAATAAAATCCAAAGACGGAAAATCAATTGCTGCTTATAAATTTGGAGACCTTGCAGCATTGCTGACTAATCGGGTTGCAGGGCATATTTTTTTTCTAAAGACTTCAGGCATAGTTTGTATGAAGCATGTGGTGGACGCTGCCAGGTTTGTAAAGGAAAATTTGAAGAACGATAAGTATCGTTCTTCAAAT
>JANOTW010000963.1:0-14624 GCA_031416575.1 Ferruginibacter sp. | reverse complement strand
GCTTCATAATTTTCGCCTTCCTTCAACGAGGGTTGATAGGAAGTTGACCATGTTGCATTATTGTCAACATCACGAATATAGCAATAGGTACCCCAGTTATCACAAGTGCAATCTTCTCTCCATCTTGTTAAAGCAAGATTTTTCCAGCGGCTATATCCACCACCGGAATTGGTAACCATTACATGATAGCGGCCATTGGATAATAACTGCACTTCAGGAATAATAGTATCGGGAGTTTTTAAAACTCTCATATATCCATTACCACCGGGTGTGATGCTGGTATCTGCTTCATGCACACTGGGTGAATAGAAGGTTGTAACTCTTGGAATTCTTTCCTGCAATAATAGTAATGCAGATTTTACTTCTATATCATTTTCAAACCGCTGCTGCATCGGTTGATCATTCAGCAAATAGTTGATGGCAAGGAAACTCATTCCCTGGTGATGGGCCATAAAAGACTTAACCACCGAATGGGTTTGCTTCCTTGACAAACGGGATGGCGTATAATCAATGGCTTCATAAAACCCGTATTTACTTTCAAACCCGTTTTCTTTTAATAACCGAAGATTTTGAAAGGCGGCTTCCGGAGACACCATTAATGCCATTATCGTAGAATACGGAGAAATAACAAGGTCATCGCTTAATCCTCTTTTAAATCCTAACCCCGGAACACCGAAAGCCCTGTATTGATAATTTAAACTGGTGTCAACCATATTATAACCTGATTCGGAAATTCCCCATGGAACTCCTCTTTTTTTGCCATATTCTATTTGCTTTTGTATGATCGCGATATATGTCTGATTCAGTAAAGTATTCCCGTAAGTAGGCATTACCAATAATGGCATCAGGTATTCAAACATGGAACCGCTCCAGGATAATAGTATAGGAGCGGTTCCCATATTGGTCAATTGCCTGCCTAAAGCAAACCAGCTTTCCTGTGGTAATTTCCCCTGCGAAATAGCCACGAATGTGGTAAACCTTGCCTCTGAAGCCAGCAGGTCATAAAAACTATTGTCCCTTCTTTGTTCATCCACATTGAAACCAATCGTTAATAAATGTTGCGACCTGTCATATAAGAAATCATATTCCATATCAGCCAGTTCAGTGCATTTCATTGCCAGTTGTTCTACTGTAAGCAAGAGTTCCTTTGCACGTCGCCCCGATTCGGTTATATGGTTGCGGAAGGTATTTAGCCATTCATTTTCTTCCAAACTATTTTCCGGTGAATAGCAGCTTATAATGCCATGAAGTAAACTTTCTTCAATTTTAGAAAGCTCCCTGGTTGTTGGAACCAATGGTAACATTGGTATTAGATGTGCAAATTTTGCCGGGGGGCTCGGTAACAATACCCATGGGGCCATCACCAACAATTCATATTTTATCTGTTGTACCTGTGCAATTATTTTTTGTGCCCACCAGGCGCTTTCAGTCAGGGCTTCCGGTTTCAATTGTGCGTACAATGCCGCAAAAGATAGTTCCAGTTCTTCAATATAATCTTTCGCTTCTTCGAGGCTCATTATTTCAGACAGAATGATACCCTGTAGCTCTTCCTGAAATTGCTGACATATCTCAGATGTTTCATTGGCATCTATCAATAGACCAACCGTATCAGCTAAACCTTCAAATACAGAAGGAGTAATGATTTTTTTATCAGGGATGGTTAACAATCCCTGTTTTAAAGTGATGAGATGGCCTGCAAGATTGCCGCTATCCACCGTAGAGATATACCTTGGCTCCAGGGGTATTAAAGTAAGTGTATCATACCAGTTAAATAAATGCCCGCGATAACGATCCATTCTTAACATAGTATTGATGGTATTACCGGTACGCTCAATCAGTTGCCTTGGCCCTATGTATCCAAAGTCATACGCGGTTAAATTACTCAACAATGCAAAGCCGATATTGGTAGGTGAAGTGCGGTGTGCAATTTTATCTACCGGCTCCAGTTGGTAATTATCAGGAGGTAACCAATTATCGGCTTCGCCAACAAAATCTTCAAAAAACGCCCAGATCTTTCGTCCCAGTTTTCGCAGGTATAAATTTTCATTGATGGATAGTTGCGGTTTAGCGCCTGTTAATGAAATGCTCACCCACCAGGCGATGGATGGGGCTGTTATCCAAAGGGCCAATATTGGCAGCGCTATCAGTAACGTTAATGGTGATTCATAAATTACCAGGTAAACAAATACAGCGATTGCAAAAAACGGGGCGAACCACATGGTAAAGAAAGATTGATCAATACCTTCCTTCTTTTGCCGGCTATCACCGTAAGGGTTCCATTGAAGCAGGTTTCTTTTTGTTATTATGATTCTTCCCAGGGTGCGGAGTATGGCATCGGAATTTGAATATACTTCGTAAGGCAGGCTGATAAGATCAATCAGGTGTTGTGCAAAATGATTGGTGGCTGCTTTAAGGGAATAGATCAGGTGTTGTACAAAAATTACATCTTCCGGTTTCCAAAATAATTCCCAAATAAGATGTACGATAGAGGGCACTATGATAATGAGGGTAACCGCTAATGTCCAAAACCAGGGCATGGGTGAAATTATCCAGCCAAATATAAATAACAGCAATAAAGATAACGGCACAAGGCTGCGCCTGATATTGTCAAATATTTTCCACCGGCTGAATAATGACAGCGGATTTTTGCGAAGGCCTTTTGGAACAGCGGGAACAAAAGGCAATATCCAGCTTGCTATCTGCCAGTCCCCCCGGATCCATCTGTGCCTGCGTTTCATATCGGTAAGGTACCGTGAAGGATATTCCTCATACAACTGCACATCCGAAATAAAACCGGAACGGGCATGACAACCTTCCAGAAGATCATGACTTAATATGCGGTTTGGGGGAAACTTGTTTTTCAAAGCCAGTTCAAATGCGTCAACATCATAAATTCCCTTGCCTATAAAAGAACCTTCTTTAAACAGGTCCTGGTAAACATCCGAAGTAGCTCTTGTATAAGGGTCGGTACCCGGCTCATTACCATGTATGCGTGCATAGATTGAACTATTGTTGCCGGGCAGGCTATTGGACACTCTTGGCTGAAGAATAGTGTATCCCTCCGTAACGCGGCTTTTCTTTTCGTTATACCGGGCATGGTTGAGCGGATGCGCCAAAGTAGCCACCATTTTCCATGCGGTATCCCTTGGCAATTGTGTATCCGTATCAAGCGTAATTACATATTTTATCCCGGTATAAATCGCTTCCTCGCCCACTATCACCGAAAAGTATTCCTTTCCCCCGCCTCTTATCAGCGAATTGAATTGTTCCAGTTTGGCCCTTTTTCTTTCATATCCCATCCATATCTTATCATGTGTATTCCATTTACGTGGCCGGTGAAAAAGAAAAAAACTGTCATTGGTACTTCGGTCATATTTATTATTCAGGTCAATGATCTTTTGTTTGGCGGTTTGTAACAATTGGCCATCTTCAGGAAGTGTTTCAGTAGCCGCATCTTTAAAATCCGTTAATAAGGCAAAATACAAATTCGCATCCCGGTTAGCAAGAAACCTTACTTCCAGCCCTTCTATCAACTCATCAATTACCGTTAAGCTGCTAAGGATAGTTGGAATCACTACCATGGTACGGTGTTGCTGCGGAATGCCCTTGGAATAATCCATTCGTGGCAAAAGATAGGGCCTTGCTAAAATGGTACTTAACCAGTTTATTATGGATACCGCCAACCGACTGGTTGCCAGCAATATTACCAGGCAAAGTAATGCCAATGCGGTTTTACCCAAACCTTCATAATAATATGCTTTGGCAATCAGGCCCCATGCAAACAATCCTGTCAAAAGGGTAATTCCCCCCAAATAAACCAACAGGGGCGATTTATTGGCTATATCCTTGCAAAAGTCAACTTTAGAGACCTTTACTTTAGCCTGCTTTTGGATCTGTGAAAGCCCCTGGCAGGTGAGATAATACCCAACATGGGATAAACGGGGGCCACTGTTATTCTCTTTACTATCCCTGGCAAACCTAATGGCAATAGCGGCTACTTCCTGCTCGGATAAATCACTGTTCTTGGCTATTTTTTCTACTACATGCCGGTAATTATCACGTGTATGAAAATCCATACCTGCATATATGCCATCAATATCCTCCCGAAGCGTTAGTTCTACAATACTGGTGTTTTCAACAAAATCACGCCAATCGGTAGTACTCAAAAAACGAAGGCTGCTGATACTATTACTGATAGATACCTGGTCTGCAGCCAGCTTTTGGTTCTCCTCCTGTATCAATTCACTGCTGATTGATCCATTTTCCAACAACCTTTGTTCAATCCAGTTAAGCGGCAGGGTAAGGGCAACCGAACTCCCTTTTTCCTGCAGCCGTCTTGTTAATTCCGCAATGAAGGAGCTATCCATAGGAGGGTCGGACCTGGCCATATCGGCAATTACCAGCACTAAATTTTTTGGGGCCTTTTCAACAGCCTCCAGCATTTTATCCGCCCATTGGCCAGCCAGCAATTTATGGTTGATATCAATAGCGATCTGAATGGAAAGCCTTCTTAAATTTTCGATCAATGCCAGCCTGAGCATAATAGGAACGGCCCATAATTCCCCCAGTTTTAAAAAAGTGGTGGTTTGGTATGCATGCACAAAACCAGTGAGGCTTTTCAGGTCAACATGGCCATCACTGTGGGAAATAATTTCCACAGCAATATCATAAACACGCGGTAAGCCGGCTGATTTTCCTTTGGAAAGCTGCGGCAATCCTTTACTATATCCTTTCGGTAAATGCTTCTTACCGGTATATATTTGTTCCTCTACCAGAAAAAAATTATCAAGCAGCCACTCCCCGGCCGGGGCGATCCTGTTGTTATTTTTTACAACGTCCGTTAGCAACGCATGCACTTCCAGTAATATTTTTTCATTCTCCGCCAAACGCTTTAACAACTGCTCCGACGGATGCCCGGAAATTAAACTATGTTTAGTGGCAAGCCCTCTGGCGTGGTGTTCCAGTTGTTCTTCAGTAAATAATTCGGACCTGAGCGGAGGCCGCTCACTTGCGTATTTTTCATTTCCGGTGTCTCCAAAAATCGGCTCGATTATATTTCTTTTGAATGAAATAATTGCCTGTGGAAGCATTTCAAGGATTTCCTTTGGCCTGTTTTTCCTTTGATCCGCTTTCATTTTTTATGCGTGTTTTATTATCTATTTATTAAAAAATTACATTGCAAATTCCCAATCCTTCCAATTATGTATATGCTAATACTATACCTGTTTTATTGATGACGGCACTGTATTTGACTACCCTTGTTGGCTGAACGGCGGATAAAAGCCGCTAAAAAAAACAGCTTTTATTTAACACTAAAATACAATTCATGAAAAAAATTATTGGCCTGCTCACACTTTCCGCAGTAATTTTCATAGCGGCATGTAATGACGAAACAAAGACGGTAGAAACCACGAAACCGGCACCTGCACCAGCAGAAACTAAAACAAAAGTAATTGTTGTTAACCCATCCCCTACCGTTGTTGTTAAAGAACCACCCGCAAAATCCACCACTATTATCTTGGATAAAAACGGCGTGAAAGTGGGAACAAAAAAAGTAGAGGTGGTTATTAAAAAAGACGATAAATAATATTGGCAGGTATGAGTGGGTTGGTTGGTTTAGGTTTTAGGGTTAAATACAGTTTTTTAATTATTCCCGGCTTTAAACATAATTGAAAAACTTGCCTCCTGAACCTTTGCAAACAAAAAACATGTTTTTAAATTTTATGCACGCTATCCCGCCTAAGGCAGGATACCTTGATAACTTCAGTACACCTTACCTTTCTCAGTTTAAAGTGCATGCTTTTTTATCCAGGCATCAAATACCCTGAATAAACATTGTTGCGTTGATAATCCCGATAGCGTATGCGTATCGGGACACCCTTCTATACAACCTGCTTTTTTTATTGTCCGGGCAGAAGTATTTCATGGCATTCCCGATAAAAATCGGGATTT
Organism: Ferruginibacter sp.; assembly: GCA_031416575.1. GTDB lineage: Bacteria > Bacteroidota > Bacteroidia > Chitinophagales > Chitinophagaceae > Ferruginibacter. Next base: position 8,672 of record JANOTW010000963.1, on the reverse strand, counting down.
CGCAATTCAGTTTTTTGTCCAAGCTATATTTCGTTTCTCAACATCGTTGCATCGCCCTCGTGTACTGCATACCATTGGGGAGCTTTGCCCACGCTATTTGTAGAGCCGTAAAAGAATATGTCCTTTGGGGGCCATGCCAAAGCCCGGCCATTTTTCGTATTTACTCTTTGCTACCAATGCGTAAAAATATTAAGTTCCCCGCTGGTATTCCACTACTTTCCAACCATTGATCCAGTGTTCGGTTTTACCGGGGGTTACACAACAATCCTTCCCCTGTTCCATTCGCTTACAGGTAGTTTCTCTCTCCTGCTGCTGGTAATTTTAAGGGAAGGGATCAGGTCGTATAGCGAGGCCATGGTGCGGTTACCGATAGAACCCGGTTTCCCATCGGGATGTTTATCATCATCCAGTACCTGGTATTCCAGCCCGATGGCCGGGCCCTGGTTATTTTCTTCTTCAGTTACAAAATATTTTACGCCGCTATTGGCCGTATCAGTTAGTTTAAATTCAAACTGCAGATCAAAGGCGCCAAATTCCTCCGTGGTAACGATATCGCCTCCATTGATGGGTTCCTTACCGTTGGAAGCCTTTACATTTAGCGTACCATTTTCTATATACCAAGCCTTATCGGGGAAATAAGTTTTATAAGCGCCCCTCCATCCATTGGTTGTTTTACCATCCCATAATAAACGCATACCTGATTTTTTTTCATCCGCTGAAAGATCATTGGGAATGGTATTGATAACAAAAATATTATCGGGAGGGGAAGGGTGCATTTCAAATTTTCGCTCCACTTATCAAGGCCGTGGCTGGTATTCCACCAACCACGTCCCGCTGGCCCTGGCTGGCACACCCTCAGCCAGCAAAAATTTGAATTACACCATTCTCAACTATTAGTAAAATTATGTTCCAAAATGAGTAATGGTACTTTTATATATTTCTTAGCATAAGCTACCTTTGATAACCAAATGATCAAAACTTATAAACAATTGTTAAAAAAAATTTTGAAATATTAAAGTTATACCATTAAATTCGCACTGCTATTTATCTAAAAGTTGCTGTATGAAGAATCTCTAATCCGTTTTTTTTCCTCAATTTATAATTAATGCTTCATTCTCAATTGCCTGGTAAATCGTATCCATAGTATTAAAGCAATTTCAAATTAAAACTTAAACTACTGATTATGAATTTAAAAAAACTTGCAATGGGCATTCTCTGCTTATGCCTTGCCTTGTTTTCAACAATGGCCAATGCCCAAAACAAAGAATTGACCGGTACCGTTACCGACTCAAAGGATGGTACACCTGTTATCGGTGCATCCGTAATTGGGGTAACTTCCTCCGGAAAGAAAATTGGAACTGCTACCAACGCCGAAGGCACCTTCAGGTTATCTTCAGCAGAAACAATTACAAAAATTTCCCTTTCAGGTATTGGGCACGAAAACATGGATGTGAATGTATCAGGACAAACCAATGTTGCCATTTCAATGAAAGCAAGTAGTACCAGCCTCAATGAAGTGGTGGTAACAGGCTACGGTACCCAGCGCAAAAGGGAAGTTACCAGCGCCATTACCAGCATCAACGCCGAACAGTTCAATAAAGGTAATATCAATGATGTTGCCCAGTTGCTGCAAGGTAAAGTGGCAGGCCTTTCCATTGCCCGCCCGGGCGGCAATCCCAATGGAGGTTTTGAGATCAGGTTACGGGGCCTTTCTACACTTGGCTCCGGTACACAGCCATTGGTGGTAATTGATGGCCAGGTGGGCGCCGATTTGAATTCGATTGATCCAAACGATATAAAAACGGTTGATGTTTTAAAAGATGGTTCTTCAGCAGCCATATACGGAACCCGCGGTTCTGCCGGGGTTATTATAGTTACTACCAAAACCGGCGCACGTGGTACTTCAATTCTTAATTACAATGGTTCGGTTAGTGTGGAAAACGGCGCCAGGTTTACAAAGCACATGAGCGCTGGTGAATACCGCGCCTTTATAAAAACTTTGGGTGCCGGGGTTGACTATGGCGCCAATACGGATTGGTATGATGAAATTACAAGGCCCGCCATCTCTCATCAACATAACCTATCCTTTTCTGGTGGAAACGAGCATACTACCTACAACGCTTCACTAAATTACAGAGATGCACAGGGTATCGCCATTACTACCGGATTTCAACAATTGAATGGCCGCTTTAATATTACACACAAAGCGCTAAACGATAAATTGGTTTTTAACGTAGCGGTAAGCACAACCCGCAAAAATGCCAATTTAGGTTTTAGCAACGCATTTGAATATGCCGCAATTTACAACCCGACTTCCCCGGTATTTGCGCAGACTCCAGGACAGGATTTGGCGGGTGGAGGCTATTTTGAAGTGAGCGCAACTGAATATTCCAATCCCGTGGCTGTTTTAAGACAGAACTCTAATAACGAACAATTAAAAAGACTAAATTTCGCGGGTTCCGCGGAAATTGAGATTATTAAGGGTTTGAAATTTTTGACAAGGTATGCACAACAATCTACCAGCACCTATTTATCTGCATATAGCCCCAGTACTGCTTTTATTGACCGTGGGTTTTATACCGGGGCTACAGGTGTTGGCCGGCACGGCTTCTCTTATAAGTCGGATAATGAGGGTGTGACGCAGTTATATGAAAATACCTTGTCGTACCAGAAGAAAATTTCAAATCTTGACGTAAATGCCATCGCAGGATATTCTTACCAGGACTTTATTAACCAGGGTTTTAATGCAGGTGGCGGTAATTTCATTACGGATCTTTCAGGCCAGGATTTTGGGACCGCACAGGATTTTCAAAATGGTTTGGGAACCGTAGGTAGTTATAAAAATGGTAACAGGCTGGTGGCATTTTTTGGCCGGCTTAACCTGAATTACAACAATTTCGCTTTCTTATCAGCTTCCTTAAGAAGGGAAGGTTCTTCACAATTTGGGCCTAAAAATAAATGGGGTTATTTCCCAGCGGTAAGCGCTGGTGTGGATTTGAATAAATTTTTGAATATCCCATCGGTTAACTCGCTTAAACTCAGGGGTAGCTATGGCATTACCGGAGCGCTTCCCCCATCCTCAGGTTTATCTCAGTTAACCTTTAGGGGAACAGGTAATTACCTGATCAATAATAATTGGATCGCCACTTACGGGCCAAATCAAAATGAAAATGCTGACTTGAAGTGGGAGAAAAAAGCGGAAACAGATATCGGTTTGGATTTTGCCGTTTTTAATAGCAGGTTAACAGGCACGTTAGATTATTATGTCCGCGAAACTTCTGATCTTATTTTTAATGTTGCGGTTCCATCACCTCCAGCGCTTTTTAACAGGGCATGGAGGAATGTAGGCGACCTGAGAGGAACTGGTTTTGAAGCGGCGCTGAATTATGAGGTTTTAAAAGGGAAAAGCCTTACCTGGACTTCCGGTATTAATTTTTCCACCAACCATGTCGTATTAAAACGCCTTGACCGTTCAGCGGGCTCATTCATTGGAGAAACCAACTTAGGTTCTCCCGGCCAGGAAGCCACACAAATTACCAGGTCGTATGAAGGGGCTGAAATTGGCGCTTTCTACCAGGCAGTTTACAGGGGTGTTGATAATAACGGAAAATTTTTACATGATGATGGTACTGGTAAAGCTGTTCTTGCGGGAAATACTAATTACAAAAGAGTAATTGGACAGGGTTTGCCTAAGTATGAATTGGGTTGGACGAATACATTCAAGTACGGAGGTTTTGACCTTAACTTCTTTCTTCGTGGTTCTTTTGGGCACGAGCTGATCAATACCAACCGGGCTTTTTATGAGAACCCCTCTGTTGCTTCCCTTTATAATGTAGTAAAAACAAAATATTTTAATCCAAACCTGAAAGACGCTCAAATTTTCAGTAGCCTGTATGTGGAAAAAGGTGATTTCGTGAAATTGGACAATGCTACTCTGGGCTATAATTTCAACCTTTCCAAAGGCGGTTCGGTAAAAAGTGCAAGGATCTTTATTTCCGGCCTCAACCTGTTTACCATTACCAATTACACAGGCGCAGACCCGGAAGTGAGGTTTTCGGATAATTTAACTGGAAATATATTGGCACCCGGTATAGACAGAAGGGGTACCTGGGTATTAACCCGGTCGTTCACATTTGGGGTTAATATTGGATTATAAGAAATAAAATTTATTCATTTACATACTTTAAATATGAAAAATAGTTCAATCAAAAAGATTTTATTCGCAGGGCTGCTCCTTTCAGGTTTATCCTGCACCAAACTGGATGAAAAGCCGTACCTCTTCGACAGGGTTTTGGGAGAAGACTTTGGCAGGACCGAACTTGAAATAAGTTCCGCCGTGGGTGCGGCTTATTCCAACCTGGCGGGTGTTGGGGGTAGTAACCACTACATTCCCTTAAATGAAGTAACAACCGACGAAATGGTAGTGCCAACACGTGGCCCCGACTGGGGTGATGGCGGACATTGGGTGAGATTAAAAAGGCACAAATATGTAGCTACCGATCCTATGCCCGGTAATGGCTGGAATTTCTGCTATTCCGGCATATCAAGATGTAACCGGTTAGTTGCTACTTTAACTACCATTGCTACACCCACAGCTTTAGCCTATATCCCGGAATTAAAAGCATTGCGTGCCATATATTACTATTGGCTGCTGGATTGGTATGGTAATGTTCCGCTTAGTATTGATTTTGCTGATACTAAACCCCCTACCAATGCTACAAGAAAAGAGGTGTATGACTTTGTTGAAAAGGAACTGGTAGCTAACGCCCCACTCTTGAGAAAACCTACATCTATCCCAGATGTAGCCACTTATGGCCGGGTAAGTTTTTATGCTGCCCAGGCATGCCTTGCCAAGTTGTATTTGAATGCACAGGTATATACCGGCACTGCCCAATGGGACAAGGCAATTGCAGCATGTGACCAGGTAATCAACTCCGGTATATTTGCTTTAACACCTAACTACGTTGATAATTTTGTACAAAACAACCAGGGTTCAAAAGAATTTATTTGGGCCATTCCTTTTGACCATATCAAGTTTGGCGGATTGAATATAAATATGATGACGTTAAGTTATCTAAACCAGGCTACTTATAATATTAATGCACAGCCCTGGAATGGTTTTGCAACTACGGCCGAGTTTTATAATTCTTATATTGACCCTGTACAAAACCCGGGGCCACAGGGTACAGTAGTTGGCATTAGCCCATTAGGAACACCGGTAACGGGAACAGATGATAAAAGAATGAGGGCTAATTTCATAGTAGGGCCTCAGTTTACATCCGGTGGCGTCAGGTTATCAGATGATGGTGCCGATGCAACTGATCCGGATGGGAAGCCTTTTACCTTTACTCCCTTTATGAATGAATTAGAACCCGCAGCCTGGCGCCAATCTGGTGCAAGAATTGGTAAATGGCAAATGTATTTGGGAATGACAAATAACATGGACAATGATTTCTGCATCTTCCGGTATGCGGATATCCTGTTGACCAAAGCGGAAGTTACCGCACGAAAAAATGCTAACTGGAACGATCCGACTGTATTAGCGACCGTGAACCAAATCAGGACACAACATGGCGGTGTTTTTGCATTACCTGCTCTAACCCCTGCTACTTTCCTGGCTGAGCGAAGCAGGGAAATGTTTGCGGAAGCATGGAAAAGACAGGATATGATCCGTTTTGGGACTTACAATGACGCAACCCTGTTTCACCCTGCTGATCCTGTAAATACCCTTGGGCCCAATGGTATCAATCACCTGAATGTTTTTCCTCTGCCGGAAACTCAGATAAATGCCAATAAGCTGCTTAAACAAAACCCTGGGTATTAATAAAATATTGTTTTAATTAAAGATGATCTTTTGCAAAGGGGAAACAGGTAATAATTATTACCTGCTTCCCTTTTTTTATAAGCGGGTTAATTTATTTTTTAAATCGCTGGAAAGGTTTTTAGATGTGTGTAATCATGCGGCACAATTAATTCAAAGCGACTTACAATCCAACTTAGGCCAACCCTGGTGGAAATGTAAATAGGCTAATTCCATACACCTTGTATTTTTTGTTGTCCGGGCTGAAGTATATCATGGCATTCCCGAAAAAATCGGGATTTCGTAATACAGTTTTTTGTCCAGGCTTTACTTCTTTGCTCAACATCGTTGCATCGCCTTCTTGTACTGAATACCATTGGGGATCTTTAATTGTGTTTTATTATAACAATTTTTACCCCCTTTTGGAACACCCACATTTTTCGGGAACGTAGAGACAAGGCAATGCCTTGTCTCTACAATCGGGCAATCGAACAATTGGCCAATCGGTTAACCGGACAATCGCATAACCAACCAAACACCTATGTCAATCAATAATAAATGGCAAAAAAAAATAATTGAAATTAATTTGCAATGCCAGACAAATTTCAAAATAAATACCGCATATCATCTGTCCGGTTACAAACCGGCTTCCCTGGCTGGTGCCTCCACCAGCCACCGACAATTAATGCACCATTGTTAACTCCCTGACAGCCAATAAAAAATGATTGCAAACTTTCGGGGTCAAGCTCTCCGAAGTCCTGAGCCTGTCGAAAGATGGAGAGGGGCTGGGGGTGAGGTCAAACGCAAGGTTAAAGAACCCAGTTTAAAACTGCCACCCTACCGATTTAGGGTATGCTGCTTTTGTTGCGCTGCCCCGGAGCAGCGACAATTTGGAATGCACCCAGGGCCGGCCATGGAAGCAACATCTCTCCTATACAATCGTTCTTTTTGTTGTCCGGGCAGTGAACCAACCAGTATATTTCAATAAAAAAGCAATTTTCAATTTACTTTTTTATAGCCCCGCCTACTGGCGGGTTTGGGGCATTTAATGTTCAGGGGCGGCAGTGAGGCCAGATGTTACAAATAGGCATTGCCCCAATTTTCACCGCTCTCAAAATAAGTAACAGGCTGTAGGCAGGTTATTATTCAGGTAAGCAAAATATAGTCTAAATTCGCACTCTTTGATGCCTCCTGATTTGATCAGGTTGTTTCTTTGTTTGTAAATATTAATTTGGTTGTTTTAAACATGCTAAACGAAGTCTTGTAAAGTGATCTATAATAATCGGGCTTATTGTTTTTTGCTTATTTTTTATTGCTTATTGTTTATTTACTCACCAATATCTTTAAAAATTACCGCCATCTGTAAAAAGCCTTTTTTAATATTAGATTCCTCATTTATCCCCCTTTCCAAAAGGCGAATAAAATTACCTGTCAAGAATTTATTTTATTCTTTACTCTTCATTTTTTTTGCCATCCCATTTTTAATTGGCTGCCGTTCCGCGGAGTATAAAACAGCTACCAGTAAAGGCAAATTATTCTCCCTTCTCCCTTCATCAACCACGGGCATACACTTTGCAAACAATGTAGCATACACTGAAGAACTGAATGCATATACTTACCGCAATTTTTATAACGGCGGTGGGGTTGGCATTGGCGACATTAATAATGACGGCTTACCGGATATTTTTTTCTGCGGCAACCTTACCTCAAATAAATTATATCTAAACAAAGGCGATTTTCAATTTGAAGACATCACCGAAAAGGCAGGGTTGAATTCAGAAGGGGTATGGTCCACCGGTGTCACTTTCGCGGATGTAAACGGCGACGGCCTGTTGGATATTTATGTTTGCAAGTCAGGGGATTTTAAAAGTAAAAACAGGAGCAACGCCTTGTATATTAATAATGGCAACCTTACTTTCACCGAACGTGCGAAAGAATACGGATTAGATAATTTAGGCCTTTCTACCCATGCGGTGTTTTTTGATTATGATAATGATGGAGACCTGGATTGTTATCTTCTGAATAATTCATTTAAATCTGTTGGTAACTATGACCTGATAAAAGATCAGCGAAAAATACCGGATTCATTGGGGGGTAATAAACTTTACCGGAATGATAACAATCATTTTACCGACGTAACAGCGGCGGCAGGTATTTACAGCAGCAAAATTGGTTTTGGCCTGGGGGTTACGATTGCGGATGTAAATAAAGATGGCTGGCAGGACATCTATGTTTCCAATGATTTTTTTGAACGGGATTACCTCTATATCAATAAACACGATGGTACGTTTGAAGAGGCGCTGGAAAGCAGTATCCGCGAACTAAGCATGAATAGTATGGGTGCTGATATCGCTGATATTAATAACGATGGGTACCCTGATATCTATGTTACGGATATGCTGCCTGAAACCGAAGCAAGGGTAAAAACAAAAACCAATTTTGAAAACTGGGATAAATATCAATCCAATTTAAAGAACGGTTATTATCATCAGTACGTTAGAAATGTATTGCAGCTTAATCAGGGCCCTGCCCCTATTGTAGCTAATAAGCCAGGTAATATAAATTTCAGTGAGATAGGCCGTTTGGCTGGTGTGTGTGCCACGGACTGGAGTTGGGGAGCGTTGATAACGGACATGGATAACGATGGCTATAAAGATATTTTTGTAGCGAATGCTATTTATAAAGACCTTACCGACCAGGATTATATTCAATATACAGCCAACCCTGATGAAATAAGAAAAATTTTGAAGGAAGAAAAAAATGGTGGCATAAAAAAGCTGATTGATTTAATGCCTTCCAATCCTTTATCCAATTATGCATACAGCAATAATGGCGACCTTACATTTACCAACAAAGCGCAGGAATGGGGCCT
>JANOTW010000962.1:0-6785 GCA_031416575.1 Ferruginibacter sp. | reverse complement strand
GGAACGTAATGCTTCCAGGTTTTGCTTAGCCAATACAAAACCGGTATCCGGTACGAGGGCTTTTTCAAAATACGTTTTAGCCGCTGCTTTTTTATCAAGATCATACAAAGCAAGTGCATGGATATTATTTACACCCGCCTGCGAATAAGTCCTGCCTGACTGTTGCCCAACTGTAAAGCACACTGCCATCCAGCAAAAACAAAGAAATACGATTTTAATCACGGCAATTATATTTAGTCATTTTTTAAAAAAAAATTACCCCGGGTATATCCGGGGTAAATATTAAATTCAGGTTCGCCTTTTAGTCGCCCCAGATTTCACCTTTTCCTTCCAGCCATGATTTTACTGAATCAGTAGTTACTGATTTTGGCCGTTCCAATGGGAAGCCCAAAGCCCTGTCCCAGCAAAGGCTTGCTAATACACCCAATGCCCTTGATACGCCAAAAAGAACGGTATAAAATTCATATTCCACCATACCATAATGCACCAATAACGCACCACTGTGTGCATCCACATTGGGCCATGGGTTTTTAATTTTCCCTAACGATTGTAAAATGGGAGGTACCACCTCATAAATGTTCCAGATAGTTTGGCATAATTTATCTTCCGGCATATGTTTTTTACCAAACTCCATTTGTGCAGTATAGCGGGGGTCCGTTTTTCGTAATACTGCATGGCCATAGCCGGGTACTACCTTTCCACCTTTTATGGTTTCCTGCGCATATAGAGCAATTTGCTCTTTTGAAGGATGGTCTGTCCCTAATTTCTCCTGCATTTCATAGATCCATTTAATTACTTCCTGGTTAGCCAGTCCATGTAAAGGACCCGCCAAACCATTCATACCTGCGGCAAAAGCTAAATAAGGGTCACTTAATGCGGAACCTACCAGATGCGTGGCGTGTGCCGACACATTGCCTCCTTCATGATCAGCATGGATCGTCATATATAGCCGCATCAGTTCTTTAAATTCTTCGCTTTCATACCCCATCATGTGGGCAAAATTTCCTGACCAATCCAATAAGCCATTCGGTTGAATGTGATCACCATTTTTATATTTACGGCGGTAGATATATGCGGCAACCCTGGGGAGGCGTGAAATGAGGTCCATTGAATCATCGAAAGTGGCTTCCCAATAATCTTTTTTATTCATGCCTGCTGCATAACGTTTCGAAAAACTACTCTCCGTTTGCAGCGCCATAATGGCAATTACAAACTGCGTCATCGGATGCGTATTGATGGGGGTGGCCTCAATGGTAGCAAATACATGATTGGGTACATGGCTTCTGCGCTGCCATACAGAAGTGATATGATTAACATCTTCTTCTGTGGGTAACTCACCCAATAACATGAGGTGAAATAAACCTTCCGGTAACGGTTCAGAACCTTCCGGGACTTTCGGCAATTTTTCCTGCAATTCAGGAATGGTATAGCCACGAAAACGAATACCTTCCTGTGCATCCAGCAGCGATGTTTCTGTTACCAGCCCCGTAATGCCCCTCATACCCTGATATACCTGGTTAAGGGTTACTTCCCCGATTTTTTTGTTACCATGCTCTTTTAGCATTTCTTTTATTTCGGTACCAATTGCTTCAGTTTTTATTTTAAAACTGTTTTTAATTAAATCCATATATCGGGTTTATGTAAAATATGTAATAATGAAAGAATAGAAAGAAGCATGAAATTACGATGCAACAAACTGTTAAACAAAAGTTTTTGATATATATATATTCTAATTATAAAAAAATGAAATGAAAATATTTTCCATTCTTTGATAAGGTAAAATATTGCTTTTGTACATATTTTTCTATTTGGAATGTCTAAAAGTTTATGAAGGCCAACTGTATATTTTTCCACAAATGATCAGCTAAATTTCATGCTCCGGATTATTCGCTGTAAGTTTGCATGACCTCACGGATTTTTCTTATTAGTTCCAAAAGTTCTGAAAGCCGCTGGTCATTTTTTGGGTAGTCATTTTATCAATTAGATTTTGTTGTATAAGGTAGCCTTTTTCAATTTACCAGTTTTGTAAGGTTAAATTGAAAATGCTTTGATTATATTATTGTTACTACTCCATCTATTTCAACCAGGTATTCAAAATTATAAATACATACAATGACCAAGTACATATTTGTAACCGGTGGTGTTACTTCTTCTCTGGGTAAGGGTATTATCGCGGCCTCCCTTGCAAAACTGTTACAATCAAGAGGATTGAAAGTGACCATCCAGAAATTTGATCCATACATTAATGTTGACCCTGGCACCTTGAATCCGTACGAACATGGCGAATGTTTTGTTACCGAGGATGGGGCAGAAACCGACCTTGATCTTGGACATTATGAACGCTTTTTAAACATCTTTACTTCGCAGGCCAATAATGTAACCACCGGTAGAATTTATCAAACGGTGATCAATCAGGAGAGAGAAGGCGCTTATCTTGGTAAAACAGTTCAGGTGGTGCCACATATAACAGATGAGATTAAACGAAGAATGTTATTAATAGGGAGTACCGGCCAATATGATATTGTAATAACAGAGATCGGGGGTACGGTTGGTGATATTGAAAGCCTGCCCTTTGTGGAAGCGGTACGTCAATTGCAATGGGAGATGGAAGAAGAAGACTGCCTGGTGATACATTTGACTTTGATTCCTTATTTAAAAGCAGCCAAAGAGTTAAAGACAAAACCCACCCAGCACAGTGTAAAATTAATGAGTGAAAACGGAGTGCACCCGGATATCATTGTTTGCAGGACGGAAAGGCCACTCAATCTTGAACTGAGAAAAAAAATAGCCTTGTTTTGTAATGTAAAAATAGAAGCGGTTATTGAAGCAATAGACGCCAATTCCATTTATGAAGTACCGCTAAAAATGTTACAGGAAGGGTTGGATGTAATTGTGTTAAAAAAATTGCATATCAATGGTTATTCCGCACCGGACCTGGGCAAATGGAAAGAATTTTTAGACAAACTGAAATATCCCTCCGGAAAAGTAACCATTGGTTTAATAGGCAAGTATATCGAATTGCAGGATGCTTACAAATCCATATTAGAGTCTTTTGTACATGCAGGCGCTATGAATGAATGTAAGGTGCAAATTTTGAATGTTCACAGTGAATTTATTACGGATGAAAATGTAGGGGAGAAATTAGGCAGCCTTGATGGATTGTTAGTGGCTCCTGGTTTTGGCAAAAGGGGAGTGGAAGGAAAAATCGTTGCCGTACAATACGCCAGGGAAAATAAATTGCCGTTTTTTGGAATTTGCCTGGGAATGCAAATGGCCGCTATTGAATTTGCAAGAAATGTATTGAATTTAAAGGATGCGCATTCCACCGAAATGGATGTGCATACAAACAATCCGGTAATAGACCTGATGGAAGAACAGAAGAAAGTAACAGCAAAGGGCGGTACCATGCGGTTGGGTTCATACCCTTGCGAATTAAAACCTGGTACGCTGGCTTACAGTATTTATGGCCATTCACCTATCAGCGAGCGGCACAGGCATCGTTGGGAATTTAACAATGCCTACATAGAGCAATTCGAACAGGCAGGTATGATTGCCAGTGGAAAAAACCCGGGTACCGGTTTGGTTGAAATTATTGAATTGCAAAACCATCCCTTTTTTATTGGTGTACAATATCATCCGGAATTAAAAAGTACCGTTGAAAATCCTCAGCCAATCTTTGTAAACTTTATTAAAGCCGCTAAAGAATTCGCAGATAGAAAAATATCGGTAAAAAATCCGTTACTCCAGAGTGAAATGATTTAATGTGTCTATTGTTGATGGTTGATGGTTGATAGTTCATTGCCGCTTTTTTTTAAAATGGCTGCCAATTAAAAACGAATATTAACTATTGGTCAAAGTATTATACTCTTTTTTACGTTCAACCATCATCGAGCAACAATCAACCCTTCACCTTTCAATTCTCCTGTTTTGTCAAAATTTCCTTTTTCATTTTTTCCCAAAGCCCGTCAAAAGTCTCGTGGTTTTCTTCTTTCCATTTTTTGCTAAATGCTTTTATCTTTTCAATTCTGTCATCCCATGTTAAATTAAAAAAAGCGGTAATGGCTTCCGTGTCATTTTGCTTCGCAAGGTTGTTGTATAATTCTTTTAATTTTTGTTCCCTACGGATATTATCAGGAACGTGGTCGGTGGGACACCGACCACTCGGCGGGCTTCCCCTGGCTGGGATCCCACCAGCCAGCGACAATTTGGGATGCACCCTTAAATTTTAACGATGGAGCCCTGCAATTATTTTTCATTACCTTCAAATTAACAGTTCTTTGGTTTTCAGTATTGAACGGGTTTTATATAAACGGGCCTATTCTCTTATCTTTGCGGCTTCTAAAAAAGGTATTCGCTTTAAAATACAATCAAATGAAAAATTTTTTTACAAGTGTTTTTTTATTAATTGCTTCCATAGTTTCGGTAAATGCCCAACCAAAGGGAATGGGTAAAAATGATCCGGAAGCTAAAAAAATATTAGATGCGGTAAGTGCGAAATTTAAAACCTTCAAGTCTGTAAAATCAGCTTTTTCTTTAAAAATAGAAAATGGTTCCGGAAAAAATCTTGGTACCAAATCAGGCACCGTTTATATGAAGGGTACCAAATACCTGGTGAGCGTAACGGGGCAGGAAATTTTTTGCGATGGAAGTAATATTTCAACCTACGATAAATCAACCAATGAATTGACGATTACAAAGATTGACCCTTCCGCCAATTCAATTACCCCTCAAAAGATATTTACCAATTTTTACGATAAGGATTTTTTATATAAATTAAATGATGATGTAAAACTTGGAGGCAAAACCGCACAACAAATTGAATTAACACCAATTGATAAGAGCAAACCATTTTTTAAAGTATTGGTATTTGTTGATAAGAAAACGCAAACCATTACCAGTACGAAAGTGTATGAAAAAGCCGGTAATATTTACACTTATGCTGTTGCGAAAATGGATACCAATGCAATGGTAAATGATGCCCAGTTTTTATTTGATGCAAAAAAATATCCAGGCGTAGAAGTGGTGGATTTGAGGTAATTACCAGTGTGAAAATGTGAAATTGGAAAATGTGACAATGAAGAAAGAGACTTTGGTATCCTGTAAGGAAGCAATTAATTCTCATTCTCCCCTTTGGTGGGATGGGGGCCTCCCCACCTGTAAGTCTTTATATCCAATCCCGCTAAATCAAGCACCCTGTCAACCACGGTTGCAGCTATTTCTTCAATGGTTGCGGGTTTACTGTAAAAAGAGGGAGTAGCGGGTGCAATGATCCCACCTGCAAGGGTGATGGTTTCCATATTACGGATATGTACTAAATTATAAGGGGTATCTCTTACCACACAAATTAGTTTCCTTCTTTCTTTTAGTACTACATCCGCGGCCCTTGAAATGAGGTCATTACTGATACCCGTGGCTATTCTTCCTAATGTGCCCATACTGCACGGTACTATGATCATTATATTGTATTGGCCGCTGCCGGAGGCGAATGGGGCCATAAAATCCTGCTGGGTATGATAATTTACCGGATAGTTCAAATAAGCCGTATTGTCCAATTCCGTTTTCCAGACCTCTTTTGCGTTTTCAGTTAAAATTACGGAGAGTTCTTTCCATTGATCCGGTATGGCAAGTAATTTGTCTAATAACACTTTTGCGTATATTGATCCACTCGCTCCCGTGATGGCTATAACAATTTTATTCATTACTTTTTCGTTAATTTGGATGTGTAAGCTACTAAACAAATATTGTATGCAAAAGGTTATTGGTTTTTTTCTCCCTTCCATGATTTTATTCGTTTTTACTTCATTTATGATACCCGCAAAGGAAAAAGTACGATGGTTAAGTATTGCGGAAATGCAGGCTGCGTATAGTAAAAATCCAAAACCAATATTAGTGGATGTTTACACCAGTTGGTGTGGCTGGTGTAAAGTAATGGACAAACAAACGTATAACAATGATAAAGTGGCCGCTTACATCAATGAAAAATATTATGCTGTCAAGTTTGATGCTGAAAGTAAAGATTCAGTAGAATGGAATGGAAAGAAATATGGGTATAATGCGCAAAACAAGGTAAATGAAATGGCGGTATATTTATTATTTGGGCAGATGAGTTATCCCTCCACGGTATTTTTAAGCTCACTTGATGCAAAACCGGCGCCTTTGGCGGGTTTTTTAAAACCCAAAGAAATAGAATCCCCACTTAAATTTTTTGGCGACGGCGCTTATAAATCTAAAAATTTCCCGGAATACATGAAGGGCTTTAGCGCCAGTTGGTAAACAAAACAAGATTATAAAGCTCAATCAAAACCAGCGTTAAGTTAAACCTGAACTGTCAAGGGCGAATATTTCACGATTGACCATTCACCTTTCACAATGCGTTTATTCGTTTTTTTTATGCCACAGGCCTTACCATCATTGTTTCTTTCCTACTGGTGCCGGGCAGTGGGATGATTATGTATTTCATACTTGCCAAAACGCAAAAACAATGGCCGTTTAAAAGTAGGCAGGATATTAGTTTACAGGAAGAAATCGGGTAGCCTGGGAAATAAGCCTGCACTTCTTCTTTACAAAATATTGTTGCTAATGATATATTTCCCCGTAATTAAATAGATCAGAACGGCAGTGGTAAGTTCAATATTTAGCCTAATCGTTTTCATGGTAATAATTTAGTGGTAAAATTAGCAATTATGGAAATAATTTTTTCTTTCGTGTTAAAAAAGATCTGTTAATGGTTTGTAAATTATTTGCCTGATGAACCTTCGCACACCCCAAATATACTTCCAGGATTT
>JANOTW010000961.1:0-5533 GCA_031416575.1 Ferruginibacter sp. | reverse complement strand
GCAAAACAGGGTCTTCAAATTATGCCTCCTTTTAAAAAACAGTTCGCCCTTTATAAATAATTGATCTGTAAATTTTAACCACGTTGTAATTAGCGAAACATCAGCCGCAGCTTATTTGGGTACTCTTGTGCGGCATACCATTGGGCAACTTTACCCACGTTATTTGTATAAAAACATCAGTCGGCTTATATTGACTACCCTGTATATCTCAATAAATGGGGGTAATTCAATTTGCATTTATTTCTCCCTTTTGGAACACCTGATTTTTTCGGGAAGAGCCTGTCCCGGTTCATCGGGAGGTTTGGAGACTTTTATTTTCAGAAGCGGGGCAAGGAGTTCTAAACTTATTAATGTTGTAGAAACTATTCCTCAAATCAAGGCAAGCATATTTAATTTATTAAAATTAGCGGCATATAAAATCTGGTACTATTTTTTATGCAAAAAGATATATATCAGCCAATAAATTTTACGACAGGCAACAGTAACTGTATGCATTGTATGAAATATACTATAAATCATGTTATTTGATTTATTCACAAAAATTAATTTTATATGTTAATAAGAAAAATAAGGTTGTGGTTGTCGTACCAGGCTTACATCTTTTCAAAAAAAATAAGCAGGATAGCAGGGTAAAAAATTATTATTTTTAAAAAAAAGGCAGTATGAAAGCAATATGGACAGGCTCTATCGGGTTTGGGTTGGTAAACATTCCTATTAAATTATTTAGCGCCATACAAAGCAGCAATCTTGATTTTGATATGCTGGATAAAAAGGATCATGCCAATATCAAATTTAAGAGGGTAAATGAAAAAAGTAATAATGAAGTATTGTGGGAAAATATCGTGAAAGGCTATTGGATCAATGATAAATATGTGGTACTTGATGATAATGACTTTGCGAAGGCGGCACCTGAAAAATCTGAACATATTGAGATAACCCAGTTTGTTGAAGAAAAGGAAATAGATACGATTTATTTTGAAACGCCCTATTATACAAAGCCTGAGAAATCTGGTACAAGGGCGTATGCCTTACTAAAAGAGGCTTTACTAAAATCAGGTAAGGCAGGCCTTGGTTCTTTTGTAATGAGAGAGCGGGAACATATCTGTATCATAAGGGCAAAGGGTGATTTGCTCATCCTGAACAGGTTGCGGTTTCCACAGGAAATACGAGCGACGGATGAACTGAATTTACCCGCTTCCAAAAGCAAACCGGCAGAAGTTAAAATGGCCATCACCTTAATACAACAACTCACCAAACCATTCAATCCTAAAAATTTTAAGGATGAGTATTCGGATAAACTTTTAAAAATGATTAAGGCGAAATCCAAAGGTAAAGCGGTGCCGTTCAAACCATTAAAAATTGTACATTCCAAATCAAAAGACCTGATGGAACAATTACAGGCCAGTTTATCAACAACTAAAAAGAAGGCATCATGAGTGTACTGATGCTGTATAATAAAAAAAGAAATTTCACTGCTACCAATGAGCCTGCCGGTAAGGTTGAAAAAGGCGGCGATTTTAAATTTGTAATACAAAAACACGAGGCTACTCATCTGCATTATGATTTCAGGCTGCAACTGGATGGTGTTTTAAAAAGTTGGGCGGTACCGAAAGGCCCATCAGGTGAAGCCGGTGAAAAAAGACTGGCGGTAATGGTGGAAGACCACCCGGTGAGTTATATTAGTTTTAAGGGCACTATACCCGCTGGTAATTATGGTGCAGGAAAAGTAACAATTTGGGATAATGGCAGTTTTACCCCCATAGATGAAAATGTAAATGCCATCACTGAAAAACAAGCCATCCGTAATTTAATAAAAGGCGAATTAAAGTTTATTATAAAAGGTAAAAAATTAAAGGGAAGCTATGTACTGGTGCGCATGAAAGACGGGGAAAAGAACTGGCTGTTGATTAAGCATAAAGACGCTGGACAGGTAAAAATAAAAAAGGGTTCAATTACTCATCCACAAAAAACCTCCCAATCAGTGGGGAATACTGGTAAAAAATTAAAAGATTACCAGAAACCCATGCTGGCTCATATTTCCGAAAAGCCTTTCAGCGACAAGGATTGGGTGTTTGAGATCAAATGGGATGGTTACAGGGCGATTGCTGAAATAGGAGCGGAGATCAGGTTTTATTCACGCAACGGTATAAATTATAAGGAAAGGTTTCCGTCCATATTAAAGGCCATTGAAAAAATAAAACATCACTGTATCATTGATGGAGAAGTGGTTTGGTTACATGAAAATGGCAAAGCTGATTTTCAGCAGTTGCAGCATTATGATCCGGCTATTAAAGGCAGCCTTGTATTCCAGGCATTCGATCTGTTGTCATTGGATAACAAGGATACCCGTAATCTACATTTGCTGGAACGGAAAAAATTGCTAAAAAAATTGTTGGGAAATAATAAACTCATACGTTACACTCCCCATGTGGCTGAACTAGGGGAAGCATTTTTTAGTGAAGCAGGCAAATTGGGGCTGGAGGGTATAATGGCAAAAAAGGTGGATAGTACCTATGTGAACAATTATAGAAGCCGGGCCTGGTTAAAAATTAAATATGTGCAAAACGAAGATGTATATATAGCGGGCTTTACCGCACCGCGGGGATCAAGAAGTAAATTCGGCTCTTTAATCCTTGCTACAAAAAAGGGAAATGACTGGCAATATGCCGGTCATGTTGGTACAGGTTTTAATGCAGGCAGGTTAAATGAGATACATGAAATGCTCTCTTTTCTTGTAACCGATAAAAACCCTTTTGGTAAAAAAATACCCGTGAATGATACGCCTACATGGGTAAAACCTGAAATGGTAGCAGAGATTTCATTTTCCGAAAAAACCAGGGATGGTATATTCCGCCATCCTTCCTTTAAAAGGATCAGGGGTGATAAAGTGTCGCTTACAATACCTGATGCTAACAATAAAAAGAAAGTGAATGACAAACAAAATGAAAAACAAACAGAGGTTGTAAAGGCTGGTGCTGTAAATGTAAGTATTACCAACAGCGCTAAAATTTTCTGGCCCCGGGAAGGATATACAAAAGGTGACATGATCAATTATTATAATGATATTTCGAAGTATATTCTTCCCTATTTAAAAGACCGTCCTTTATCATTAAAACGAAACCCCAATGGAATATTGGATGAAGGGTTTTATCATAAGGATGCCGGTGAAAATGTGCCTTCTTTTGTAAAAACATTTCCCTATAAAAATGAAAATAAAACGATTGATTATATCGTATGTAATAATGCAGCTACCCTGGTTTACCTTGCCAACCTGGGGTGTATCGAATTTAATCCATGGAACAACAGGATACAGCATCCTGATAAACCAGACTGGTTATTGATTGATATAGACCCTGGTAAAAAAAATGATTTCAACCAGGTGATAGATGTGGCAAGGGCTGCAAAGGAACTGATGGACAAGGCGAAGTTGAAAGGCTATTGTAAAACATCTGGTGCAACGGGCCTTCATATTTATATACCACTCCATGCTGTATATAATTATGCCGTAGTAAAACAATTTGCAGAGATATTCATGCACCTTCTCAACGAACAACTCCCGGATTTTACCTCCATGGTACGATCCCTGGCGAAAAGAGGCGATAATATATACCTTGATTATTTACAGAACAGAACGGGTCAAACCCTGGCTTCGGCCTATAGCATCAGGCCGGTACCAGGTGCTCCCGTTTCTACTCCCCTGGAGTGGAAAGAAGTAAAAGCCGGAATTCATCCTGCCGATTTTAATTTTAAAAACATCTTTAAAAGAATTGAAAAGAAAGGCGATCTGTTTAAGCCGGTACTTACCGGGAAAAGTAATTTACAACGGGCACTAAAACTATTAAATTCATAGTATTTAAATAATCATCCGGTTTTGCCTATTTCAAATCAGGAAGAAATACTATTAAAATAAAAGTTAATTCTACTTTGACAAGTCAGGTTGAATCCTTTTGATCTTGTTGAATTTTTCTCTGTTCATGTCTTTTATGGATTTGTTCCATTATCTCCTGGTCGGTTGTTCCTTTTTTGGGATAAATATTCAGCATGATTTCCCTTACATCATAAGCACTCAACAATGGAAGTGTATCTTTTAATAACATTTTTTCGCTTAAGATAAAATGCAGTGCCCTCATTACCATTACCATGTGATGATGCCATGCCAGCCAGCCCCTTACCTGGTATTGGCTCATTCCGGCTTCCTGCTTGGCTTCCTGAAATGATCGCTCTACAAAGTATCGTTGAGATTGCATCCGGACGAGTTCTTCAGTGGTGCATTCACCTTCCCAGGCATTACTGACGGCATATTTATATTCCCTGCTTCCATCTTTGCTTTCTGTTATCCTGAGTACCAGTATGCGTTCCATATAATCTGATGACTCCCCATCCCATAAATATACTTTTTGAGCGTATCCCAAACAGTTCAGGTCACCTTTCCCTGTTTGACGCAGGCGTATTTTTTCCAAATCTTCCTCTGCTATATTTTTTGCCCATTCCCTTGCTTCAATGGGCTTGCCAGTAGCTTTGTAACGGCTTGGGTTACGGCCTGCGGCGGCGGTTTTACCGGGTATTGCTATCACAGGCGGTTCGGTATATACGTATTGATCACTGTGAATGTCCAGTACAAAAAGTATTTGCAGCGCATCTATTTCCCGCTGAAAATGGTAGCTGTTTCCATACAAGCCATCTGCACCTATAAAATGAAACCAGGTTCCAAGCTCCTTTTGATGCTTAATGATATCCAATGCCAGTTCCACCTTGCTTTTACAAACCCGTTCTACTCCTTCGGGCATCGGCGGGATACCAGCTTTTTTGCACCTCTCTTCTTTGGATGTCCAGTCTTCAGGCAGGTATAGCGCAGTATCAATTAGACCGTAATATTTTTCTGCACTTAGTGCCGCATACACTGCAACCTGGCAGTTATCCACCTTACCAATCGTACCGCAATACTGACGGCCAACACCTACGGATTCTTTTCCTTTCTTACGGTGGGCACTTTCATCTATCAGCAGCCCTACACGCTCATGTGATGCAAATAATTGACTGGTATCGGCAGCAACTCTGTCAAATCCGGCCCTGGCATCCCAAGGTGACTCACTGATGAAATGTTGTATCTGATAATAATCGCTATCTACAACACGCTCTACCATACGTTCTATATTACGTTTCTGACCCTGGAACAGACCTTTTAAATATTGAGTGGCATGTCGCAACTTGTTATGAGTTCCAGCCCTAAAAACAGATATTAATGATTTCGCATATTTTTTAAGCCGGGGTTCTTCGGCTGGTAACGATGGTGTTCGCTCATGGTCTATATTTATAGGTGATAATTACATGACCGCAATATCATAAATATTCTTTAACCGCACAAACCATTTTTGGACTTGTCAAAGTAGAATTAATATACTCATGACAATGAGATTGTTTAAAATGTTGCTTTTCATTCGGGTACAATTCAAATTTTCGCTGGCTGGTGTCCCACCGGCCACAGCCTTGATAAGTGGGGCGAAAATTTGAAATGCACCCTTTCATTTCTTTT
>JANOTW010000960.1:0-16590 GCA_031416575.1 Ferruginibacter sp. | reverse complement strand
TTATAAATTAACCATTATAATTAGGGATTTTACATTCGTGTTATTAAAATCAGACATCAAAAAATCAGACATCAGACATCAGACATTCTGCCTCATACCATTGGGGAACTTTAATTGCGTTATAAATTAAAGGAACGTTATGCCTTTATATTGATAAACCGGCGTACTGTGGTTTTTAAAAATAAAATCGGTACCGGTACAAGGCGAAGGGCCCATTTCAAATTTTCGATTCACTTATCAAGGCTGTGGCCGATGATCCACCAGCCATGGCTGGCTGCCCCCGGATGGTGTTCAACCAGCCAACGGGAATTTGAATCGCAATGGGGGCGCATGGCTAATATGCTGATAAATAGTAAGCAGTATCTTTGAACAATGTATTACCTGGTTTATGGTTTCCTATACCTGATATCATTACTCCCTTTTTTTATTTTATACCTGTTAAGCGATTTTATTTACATCATGATGTATTATGTATTCGGGTACAGGAAAGAAGTGGTGATGGGAAACCTCGCCATTGCCTTTCCCGAAAAATCTTTGAACGACCGGGAAACAATAGCATCCCGATTTTATAAAAATTTTGTTGATACATTTATTGAAACCATCAAGTTATTATCATTGAGTGATGCTGAATTTGATAAAAGATGTACAGGTGATTTTAGCCTGATAAACGGTATTGCCGTCAGGGGAAAAAATATCCAGCTAATGGGCGGGCATCAGTTTAACTGGGAGTTTGCGAACCTTTTGTTGAGCAGGCATATCAACATTCCGTTTATTGGTGTGGTTGCCAACGTGGAAAACAAAGTATTCAATCGTATTTATTTTAAATTCCGGGCAAGGTATGGAACCATCTTAATTCCCAATTCATCCTTTCAGCGGCAAATGGCCGAGCTGATGAAAAAGCAATATTCCATTTGTTTATTAGCCGATCAAAATACTCATCCCGGTAAAGCTTACTGGTTAAATTTTTTTGGTAAACCCGTGCCGTTTATTATGGGGCCGCACAGGGCTGCTGTAAAAAATAAGCCGGCGCTGGTTTATTTTGATTTCAAAAAAGTGAAAAGAGGGCATTACCATTTTACAGTTTGCGAAATTGTTGAAGACCCTGGAACATATACCCCTGAAGCGCTTGCGCTTAAATACAGGGATTATCTGGAAAGCATAATCCGTAACCAACCCGGCAATTATTTATGGAGCCATCGCAGATGGAAGCATGGTTACAATGATACCTACAAAGAACAATGGATAGATCAATGACTTTATTATTGATTTTATCATGGAAATAAATGGGCGGTTCAATTAGTAAATGGTGTATGCAATTTTTCGCCATTGCTGATTGCCTCTTGCCCATTGCCAGTTGCCTATTGCTGATTACCCATTCACGTTTAATATCACATTAGTTTAGTACGCTTGGTTCTTTCACGGTTTTTATAGATTGTTACTCCTTGATTTTATACCAATATAATTGTTGTATGTACATGCGGCTTTAATTTTTGTAACAGCAAGGTTAAAAAACAAAAAGCGGATGTTATTACAACATCCGCTTCATTACTAAAATCTTAAGTCCTAAGCTACCAGCTCATTAACAAAAGCGCTTATTTCATCAATCCTTTTATGATTGATTATATAGAAAATAAACTTACCATCACGCTGCGTAGTTACAATACCCGCTTTCCGCAAAATTGCCAGGTGTTGTGAAGCTACTGACTGTTCCAGTTTAAGCCTTACATAAATCTCTGTTACGGTAATTTTCTTTTCTTCTTCAATCAGTTTTAGCAATTGCTGACGCAATTTGTGATTGAGCGCCCTTAAAATCAAGGCCGCTTTTTTTACATTGTAGTAATCAATTTTGATGGTGCCCATTTTAGTAGAGTGTTGCAAACTTACGTCCTGCCTCTTTGTGGCTGTGTCATTTGACATAGATATTTAATTTTATTTGTACACTGCAAAGATACAAACCATTTTATATACATTAAAATACTAATTGCACTATTTGCAGACAAAAGACTGGGGATAGCCGGGGATTAGTTTTTAGCAGGACCTCCAAAAAATTCTTTTAAATAAAGTGGTTCACTATATGCCAGGTCAGCAAAATCATTATGCCCGTATTTTTTATAGGCTAATTTACTCATTGCCAATGGATTGCTCAAGACAGGGATAAATGAGGCGTTTTCGTGGTTAAAAATAAGTTCCCATTTTTTAGCGCCGTTTCCAAAAAAAAGGATTTTATTTTTTAACAGTCTGTAAGCAAAAGAATTTTCATCCAATATCATGGCACATGGGTCACTAACAGGTTGCAGGTTTGAATCATACAAAGCAGTAAATACTTCCATTCGCCTGGCATCTATCATTGGGCAATACAATGATGAGGCGGCTAAGATTTCCTTACTGGTTTCCATTATTGCTGCAAATGCCAATATTTCCAATGTTCCAATGGTGATCAAAGGTTTGTTTAATGCATAACATAAACCCTTTGCGCTGGCCATTCCAACCCGTAATCCCGTATAAGAGCCCGGGCCGGCTGATATTGCAATTGCATCAAGTTCCTGTATTGAGAAAGCGGTATTTTTCAGTAATGCTTTTACAGCAGGCTGCAAAAATGCACCATGGTCTTTTTGTTCCGTATTAGATAGAGCTGCAACTACTTCCCCATCCTTTGCGATGCTGATATGTGCTGTATCAATTGCCGTATCTATATTTAAAATTATACTCATGCGGTTGCTTCTTTTTTTAATAAAGTTGCAGGTAAATATCTTTTATTCTGCATACTTAGTTTGTGTAAGAGTGCGAAAATCTTATCTGCACCAATTAAAGCTGCCCATTCAAAAGGGCCGTAGGGATAGTTTGTGCCTAACTTCATCGCTATATCAATTGCTGCTTTGGTACTTATTTTATCTTCGAGCGCAAAATAGGCCTCGTTTATGATCATGGCGATTATTCTGGCCGAAACGAACCCGGGTTCATCAGGTACCTGGATCATTTGTTTGCCTAAAGCAGCAAATACCTGTTGCACTGATTCATTGATTGATCCTGATATCTCCCAGGTGCTTCTGGATAAAAAACTATTCCATCCATTGATGCGGGCTACATTACCAGGAGCATTCATTTCTATCAGAGAAAAACAAACGGAATTTATTAAAATTGGTTTGGATGTTATTTTAAAATCAAACTCCGTGTCATCTTGTAAAAACAGGCAGGCTTCTATATCGGCAGGAATATTTCCAAACGAATTCATCCTGAAATAATCAACATGGCCAATTCGGGTATTAATTTCTTCCCATTGATCATCATTTGCCAGAACAGCAATTTTCATCTGAATATTTTTTTACAAAAATAGGTGGTTGATAAAAGATATATTTGCATTTCCCTTAAGAAAAAAATAATAATGAGCAAGCAAGTCATCCACACCATAAATGCCCCTGCACCTATCGGGCCTTATAACCAGGCCATAAAAACAGGCAATTTATTATTTGTATCCGGGCAAGTGGCTTTAAAGCCTGGTACAAATGAAATCGCCAATGCGGATATTATTGAAGAAACGCACCAGGTGATGCAAAATCTGAAATCAATTTTAGCGGAGGCGGAAATGGATTTCAGTAATGTAGTTAAAACAACTATTTTTTTAAGTGATATGGATTTATTTGGACAGGTAAATGAAATTTATGCTAAATATTTTAACGGTGAATTTCCGGCCCGTGAAACAGTAGCTGTAAAAGGGTTGCCAAAAAATGCGAATGTGGAGATAAGCGTAATTGCAGCAGGGTAATTATTTTAATTGATAATTGAATAATTGATAAATATTCAAATTGTTGATCCTTCCGGTTAAGTAAGCACTTTAAATTTTGTGCAATCAAATTACCTGAATTTTACTGCTATTTTTTAACTTGATTAATGTTCACATTAACGGCATTATCAATTATTCATAAAATATTTATCAATTACATTTTAATTCGCTTCCGAAAACAGATTATAATTCGGGTTGAAGGCATTATCATTTATCCCATTATCAATTATCAATTAATAAGGTATAAATTGAATTTTTAAATATGAGCAACCAAAAACCATTGGTAATTATTACGTCGAATGCGCATGATATTTTGACAACCACTTTGCATCAAAAGGGATTTGATGTGCTTTACCAGCCACAAGTAACATATCAGGCATTAACGGATATGATCCATAATGCTTACGGTATAATAGTAACAACAAGGATAAAAATTGATAAACCAATCATAGATAAAGCAATCAGGTTAAAATGGATTGGCCGGCTTGGTAGCGGCATGGAATTGATAGATGTTGCCTATGCCAAAAGTAAAGGCATTCAATGTGAAAGCAGCCCTGAAGGTAACCGGAATGCAGTGGGTGAACATACCCTGGGGCTGGTGTTGAATTTAATGAATAAAATCAGTTTCAGTTTTGAAGAAGTAAAGCAAGGAAAATGGAACAGGGATGCCAACCGTGGAACAGAGCTTAGCGGAAAAACAGTGGGTATTATTGGTTATGGAAATACCGGCAGTTCTTTTGCAAAACTGCTTGCTGCTTTTGGTGTAACCGTATTGGCTTACGACAAATATAAATTTGGTTTCGCGAAAGGATATATAAAGGAAGCAAGTTTTGAGCAGGTATGCCGTTATGCCGGTGTAATTAGTTTTCATGTGCCACTAACGGACGAAACGAGGCATATTGCTAATGAAGCATTTTTTAATTCACTGGCGCAAAAGCCATTTTTTATTAATGTCTGCAGGGGAGGAGTAACAGATACCGCCGCATTAATTAATGCATTAAAACAGAATAAGATTGCGGGTGCCGGTTTAGATGTGCTGGAAAATGAGAAACTAAATGAATTGAGCGGGTTGCAGCAAGCGCAATTGGATTTTTTAACAGCGCACCCCAATGTGGTAATTACTCCCCATATTGCAGGCTACAGCCATGAAGCGTTTTATAAAATGAGCACAGTGATCCTGGAAAAGTTGGGGATTTAATTTTTTGTTTATATTTGCGATATCTGCAACGCCTTAGGCACCTTCCTAAGGCGTTGTATTTTTTTCTCTTTATTATAAAAGAAATGTTATGAGTGAAACGAATTATGTAAAAAAAGAAACATTTGAACAGATGAGGGCCGAGTTGTACCAGATGAAAAGTGTACATCGCCCGGCTGCAAGCAGGGCAATTGCGGAAGCCCGTGAAAAGGGGGATTTAAAGGAGAATGCGGAATATGATGCGGCTAAGGAAGCACAAGGGATGCTGGAAGCAAAGATTAAATACCTGGAAGGCATTATTGCCACCGCACGTATTTTAGACGAAACCAATATTGATACTTCTAAAGTATCTATCTTAACAAAGGTAACGGTAACCAATATGGGTACAAAAAAGAAGTCCACTTACCAGATTGTTTCTGAAAAAGAAGCCGACCTTAAACTGGGTAAAATTTCAGTGACCTCACCCATTGGCAAAGGCTTGTTGGGCAAAGCAATTGGCGATGTTACCGAAGTGCAGGTGCCTGCCGGTGTGTTGAAGTTTAAAGTTGAAAATATTACCTTATAATTTCTATCCTCAAATTATTTAACCCATCCGCTGGTTAGCGGATGGGTTTTTTGTTTCGTATTTTTATAGCAAATTTATACAGCATGACAATCTTTTCCAAAATAATCGCAGGCCAGGTCCCATCCTACAAAATCAGTGAGAATGATCATTTTTTTGCTTTCCTTGATATTTTTCCGATGGTAAAGGGGCACGTATTGGTAGTGCCTAAATTGGAGACGGATAATTTTTTTGATTTGCCTGATAATTATTTAGCGGAAATATTATTGTTTGCAAAGCCGATTGCTCATGCTATTGAGCAATCATTTGATTGTAACAGGTGTGGCATTACAGTAATGGGGCTGGAAGTACCACATGCTCACTTACATTTGGTGCCGATTAATTCAGCCGATGATGTAAACTTTACAAATGATAAATTAAAATTGTCTGCAGATGAGTTTAAGGAAATTCAGCAGAAGATTGTGAAAGCACTTAATTCTTAAATCGTTACCCTGACCTTTTAAATGAAAGGGCTATTCGCAAATTAAAGGTGCTGCCATTTATTCAATCGTACAAGGGTGCCATTTAATGGCATTATGTATCTTTTATTTACAACGTAAGAAAGATCCCCATAGGTATGCGGTACAAGAGTACCCAAATAAGCCGGGGCTGATGTTTCGCTAATTATCCCGATGCATCGGGAGTAATGTTGTCCAATATGCAGTAGAATAGAGTCCTGTCACGGCGGTAAGCAGGAACATTTATAAATCGTGGATTTCCGGTAACAATAAATCAGTGTTCACTATTAGTTCCGTAGGAGCAGGATATTGGTGGAAATACAGATTTAAAATTTCTAAAAGTCCCGTGGGGACGTGATATAAAGAATTTAGACACGGTGGGATATTTTAAAACCCTTGGAAGTTATCACGTCCCTACGGGACTATGTGTGTTTTTTTTCTGGCTACCGATTATGTCCCTACGGGACGGGGGAATTTGATGCGCCGAACATAAAACGCAATTAAAGATCCACAATGGTATGCGGTACAAGAGGGCGATGCAACGATGCTCCACATAGCTTCTTAGCCCGGACAAAAAATATGGTTGTATAGAAGAGTTCCGATGTTCGGGATTAAGATGACACAACGATGCTTAATTGAAATACTTCTGCCGGATAACAAAAAAGTAAGGTAGTATAAATGTTTACCTTTTCAATCTTGCCGGGTTCTTTTTTAAAAAATCATCCCAGCCGTTTACTTTACTACCAGTTGAACCAAGTACGGAGTTCTCCTGAAAATAATGGCAAACCGCTACTGCCAGTGCATCTGAAGCATCAAAAGATTTTGGGTCGTCTTTGAAATTTAACAAACGTTGCAACATTTTTAATACCTGTTCCTTACTTGCGTTACCATTGCCTGTAACGGATTGCTTCACTTTTTTTGGTGAATATTCCGTTACATCCAGTCCATGCCCCATGGCGGCTGCAATGGCTACTCCCTGGGCCCGGCCAAGCTTTAGCATACTTTGTACATTTTTACCAAAGAAAGGCGCTTCAATGGCAAATACATCCGGTTTGTATTTAATGATCAGCCCGCTTACGGTATTGTAAATGAGCTGTAATTTTCTGTAGGGGTCTTCTACTTTGCCGGGTTTTAAAATGTCCATTTCCAGTAACTTAATCGTGCTTCCACTTATTTCCACAAGGCCATACCCCATCACAACGGTGCCCGGATCAATACCTAAAATTATTTTTGATTTCTTTTGCAATGATGTACTTGTTTGTTGAATGATGGATTAACTGGATATTTAAACTATACTTTTGCATTTGAAACCAGCGTTGAAAGGAGTGTAACCATACCTGTTAACTTTGCATGGCTTTAATTACCAAAGCTGAAAATGTACAAATTCAGCAACCCGGTCAGACGGGATGTCAGAGTGGGTTGCTAAACAAGTATTCATGTAAGTGACAAAAGTAATGAAAGATAATTTACCCATTTCTCTGTTTAGGAGATAGGGACAAAATAAACAAACCAGTTTGAATAAAAGTATCAAAATATTTATCAACTATTTTTTTGGGCCTGTGCTTTTTCTGATACTCTCGTGGAGCTTATACAGGCAAATAATTAACCAGCCGGACCTGCCACAAAGATGGGCGCAAATCAGCAATGGCTGGAAAAATTGGAAATTTTGGCTGGTAATATTATTAATGTTTGTTAACTGGGGCATCGAATCAAGAAAATGGCAAATATTGATCAGCCATGTACAGCGATTTTCTTTTATCCGTGCGTTTAAATCCGTATTGTCAGGCTGTAGTGTTACCATGCTTACACCCAATCGTATTGGAGAATATGGCGGCAGAATATTGTACGTGGAAGAAGAAAACAGAATAAAAGCGATTTCTCTTAGCCTGGTTGGAAGTATCAGCCAGTTGCTGGTTACCATGGTAATGGGGTGTACAGGATTATTATATTTAAGGTATCTTTCACATAATAGTAGCACGGCGCAGACTGTTTTACCTGAATTTTGGGGTGATGTGTTGATTTATTTGAGTATTGGAATAACGGTTATACTTCTGTTATTTTATTTGCGTTTAGGCTGGTTAGTTAGAACGATGGAAAGACTGCCTTCTTTGCAAAAGATAGTAAATCATATCAGGGTATTGGATGAATTCAGGGACAAGGACCTGGTGCGGATTTTATTTTTATCCTTTACCCGTTATCTGGTATTTGTTTTGCAATATGTGCTGATGCTGCAGGTAATGCAAATAGAAATTTCGGTTTGGTTAAGCTTTTGGCTGATGACGGCTTTTTACTTAGTGATGGCGGTAGCCCCATCCATTGGTTTTATTGAATTGCCAGTAAGGGTAAGCGCAAGCTGGGTAATTTTTAAATTATATACCACCAATCAATTAGGGGTAGGAACCGCATCATTGGGTATCTGGCTGATAAATCTTGTAATACCTGCCATAGTGGGCAGTTTGTTGATTTTAAGTATTAAAATTGTAAAAGAAAAATGAATATAGTCATTAAGGCAGGTATTTTACTGATAGCGCTTTCGGGGTATGCCCTGACCGGGCGGCAAGTGGTTATTACTGATTGCAAAATAAAAAATACTGCTTTTAAGGAGGGGGAAGCGGTTACGATGAAAGTGTTTTATAATTCCTTGGGCATGTATATTGGTGCGGGCGAAGCGGTATTCACCTCCAGTTTGGAAAGGTTTAATGGGAAGACGGTTTATCATTGTGTAGGCGAAGGGAAATCCTACCCATTTTTTGATAATTTTTTTAAGGTAAGGGACCGCTACGAAACTTATATAGATACTTCCAGCATGTTGCCCTTAAAATTTATACGAAATGTGGAGGAGGGTGGATACAAAATTTATAATAATGTAACGTTTAACCATAGTGCGGGCACAGCGGTTAGTAACAAGGGTGTATTTAAAACACCTGATTGCATACAGGATGTTATAAGCGCTATTTACTATGCCCGCAATATCAATTTTGATAATCACAATCCCGGCGATAAAATACCCTTTGATATGTATTTGGATGATGAAGTTTATCATTTATATATCCGTTATATTGGTAAAGAAATTGTAAAAACCCGTTACGGAAAGTTCCGGGCAATTAAGTTTAAACCTTTACTGATTAAGGGGTCCATATTTGAAGGTGGCGAAAAATTGACTGCATGGATAAGTGATGACCCCAATCATTTAATACTTCGGGTGGAAAGCCCTATTACTGTTGGCAGCGTTAAAATAGATATGTTTGGATATAAAAACCTGCGGTACCCGTTAACTTCCCTGCTAAGCATCAGGTAGGTAATTTGGAATGCACCCGGTAATGACAGCATGATCACAAAAAATTGATTTCCCTTAAATTTGCATTTCCTGAACAATAAAAGAATTTTGCAAACCTGCCATACTACCTTGTATATCATCTGCAAACAAACTATAAATCACTATTAATATATGGGAAGGATATTTGAAGTAAGAAAAAGTTCCATGTTTGCCCGCTGGGATAAAATGGCCAAGAATTTTACCCGCATTGGAAAGGAAATCGTAATTGCCGTAAAGGCTGGTGGCCCTGATCCGAATGGAAACGCTTCTTTGCGCCGGTGCTACCAGAATGCACGTAGTGTTGGCATGCCAAAAGACAGGGTGGAAGCAGCCATTAAAAGGGCCATGGGCAAAGAAATGGTAAACTATGATGAAGTATTATACGAAGGTTATGCACCTCATGGTATAGCGATACTGGTAGAAACGGCCACCGATAACCCAACCCGGACGGTAGCCAATGTGCGTATGCACTTTACAAAAAGCGGTGGTAGCCTGGGCACCAGTGGCAGTGTGGCATTTACGTTTACCCGGATGGGCGAGTTTAAAGTAAAGAATAACGGCTTGAATATTGAAGACCTTGAGTTGGAATTGATTGATTACGGCCTGGAAGAAATTGGCGAAGACAGTGAAGGCAATATTATTATCCGGGTTGCTTTTACCGAGTTTGGCCACATGGCTAAAGCGCTGGAAGAAAAAAAGATTGAAGTGGTTACTGCGGAACTGACAAGAATACCGGTGAATACAACAGGACTGGATGAGGAGGCTGCACAGGATGTATTTAAATTAGTTGATAAATTAGAGCAGGATGAGGATGTGCAGAAAGTGTATCATAATTTGAAAAAAAACCCCAAACCCCGCCGGGTGCATGCTTTTTTTTATCTTTTTTGTCCGGGCATCAGTACCCTGAATAAACATTGTTGCGTCGCCCTCGTGTACCGCATACCAATGGGGAACTTTATCTGCGTTATTAATTAGATTAACGTTAGGTACTTGTTGAACACCTTTGTACCCTGCAATCAATCAATAATAATTTCGGGATCCTGCAGTATTATGGAACACTTTAGGGTATAAATCGTCTTTTTTATGTCTGCGAATTAAAGTGTATTTTTTATTGTAAGATAAGGCCGAAGCGTTTTCATTAACCGTTTAACACAACATAATTAAAGTTGCCATGAAAATATAAAAGTACAAGAGAGTGACACAACGATGATGCCATGAAAAACTTGTGACCGAAAACAAATGCATTAACAAAATTTACAGCCCCCCCGTAATCCAAACTAATTTTTAATTTAGAATTAACCTCACAAAATCAGACATCAAAAAATCAGGCATCAGACACTGATCTCCCCTTTCATATAAAAAACGCAATTGCCACTCATTGTAACCCGGTCACCCACATTTTGGCACCATAGCTCACCACCTCTTTTGGATAACTGTTTTGCATGAAGCGTATTTTTGTTTAATTTTTCCGACCAAAAAGGAATCAGTGTTGAATGCGCCGAACCAGTTACCGGATCTTCGGGGATACCACAATTGGGTGCAAAGAACCTTGATACAAAATCACAATCCCGTCCCGGTGCGGTAACAATAATTCCTATTACATCTATTTGATTCAGTAAAGAGATATCGATAATTAAATTCAATACTTCTTTTTCGGTGGCAACCTCTACCACATAATCACGGCTTTTATATACGCCTAAAGGATCTGTAATACCCAAGCCACTTAAAAGCTGCTCAGGATAGTCGGTCACCCTCACTGGCATGCGTGATGGAAAATTTAATTGGAATTGACCGGCATTCCTGGTAATTATCAGTTCGCCGCTTTTTGAATAAAAAACAAGCTGGCTTTTTGAATAACCCAGGTATTCGAAGAGTATAAATGCGCTCGCTAAGGTAGCATGGCCACAAAGGTCTATTTCAAGCTCCGGCGTAAACCACCTAATATGATACCCTTCTGCTTTGGGAACAAAAAAAACAGTTTCCGCCAAATTGTTTTCCGCGGCAATTTGTTGCATCAGTGTATCATCCAGCCATTTTTCCAAAGGGATTACAGCCGCAGGGTTACCGCCAAAGAGTTTATTGGTAAATGCATCAACCTGGTAAATGGTATATTTCGGCATATTCTATTCTTTAAATTAAAGATAATTGTAGCATTTGATTTAAACATGAATGGTGAATGGAGAATGCTGAATATTTCAAAATTGCCAATTGCCCATTGCCCTTTGCACCTTGCCTATTGCTTGTTACTCAGCCATCATCTCTTTAACCACCCTTATCACATCTTCCGTATTTGGTTTACTGAAATAATCGCCATCACTTGCATAAGAAGGCCGGTGGGCCTGTGCGGTAATGGTTCTCGGTGACACATCCAGATACTTATATCCGCCTTGCTCTTCCATCACTTTGTTAAACATATATGCTGCCGCGCCGCCTGGCACATCCTCATCAACAAAAACAATTCGATTAGTTTTTTTAAGCGACTCTACAATATGGTGATTGATATCGAAAGGCAATAAGGTTTGTACATCTATCACTTCACAACTGATTTGCTTTTTAGCCAAAGTTTCCGCGGCTTCCAACACAATTTTCAAGGTAGATCCATAGGTAACCAGGGTAACATCCGTACCTTCCTTAACGGTTTCAGGAATACCCAACGGCACGGTATAGGTTAATAAGTTAACGGGCAGTTTTTCTTTCAGCCGGTATCCATTTAAACATTCAACCATCAGTGCAGGGTCATTCGACTGTAGCAGGGTATTGTACATACCAGCAGCCTGCACCATATTACGGGGTACGCATACATACATGCCCCTTAATGCATTAATGATCATTCCCATGGGTGAGCCGCTGTGCCAGATACCTTCCAGCCGATGCCCCCTGGTACGTACGATCAACGGGCAACTTTGGCCGCCCGCCGTACGAAAATGGGTGGTTGCGGCATCGTCACTCAAGGGTTGCAATCCATATAATAAATAGTCCAGGTACTGAATTTCAGCGATGGGCCTTAATCCCCTTAATGCTAACCCGATCCCCTGCCCCATAATGGTTAATTCACGTATGCCGGTATCGAATATACGCTGTTCACCATATTTAGCCTGTAAGCCGCTGAACCCCTGGTTTACGTCACCAATAAATCCTACATCTTCGCCAAAAGCGGTTACCTTATCATTGGTTTCAAAAAGTTTATCAAAGTATTTATTCAGTATTTCGTAACCGTTTAAAAGTTTGGCATCTTCTGCATAATATGGCTTTACTTCCGCAACTTTTAGAGCCGACTTTGGCCCCTCATTATACAAGAAAGAGTTGTACAAACCGGCATTGGAAGCTTTAAGCGCCTGGTAATAGGTGCGTAAACCGGATGAGCGCCTGTCATCGCCGGCAACATCCAAGGCAGTAGCCAATGTTTTCATTAATTCCCTGCGCATGGGTTCTTTGTTAGCCTGTAATTGAGCCGCCATTTTCCTGATTGTTTCGGCATTTTCCTGATCCATGGTTTCAGCCAGTTGCCGCATCAATGCTATTAGGGTGCCCACCTGCTCTTTTATCGGGGTAATATAATTATCCCAGGCATTTTGCTTGCTTGCTTTAATGAACAACTTGGACTTTATTTCAATATCGTTCAATTCATGTTCTTCCGCCAAAGCGTTACCCAATATCCATTCCTTCATCTGCCTGATACAATCCCATTCCTTTTCCCAGGCAAGGCGTTCCGGTTTTTTATACCGTTCATGGCTTCCGGAAGTAGAGTGGCCCTGCGGTTGGGTAATCTCTTCAATATGGAAGATAGCTGGCGTATGTGTGTCCCTTATTTTCTGAATTGCCGGTTCAAACACCTCGCACATTCCTGCATAATCCCATCCCTTCAATTTATAAATATCAATCCCGTTAGTGTCATCATTTTTTTGCATTCCCCTTAATGCGGTAGAAATGGATCCTTTGGTAGTTTGCAATTTTTTCGGAACTGAAATACCATACCCATCATCCCATACAAATATCGCCAGGGGCACCTGCATAACGCCTGCTGCATTCACCGTTTCCCAAAAATGCCCTTCAGAAGTGGATGCATCACCGATGGTGCAGAAGCAAACTTCATTTCCGTTATCGCTTAAATCCTTATGCCGCCTGAAAACCGGTGAGTTTCTAAAAAGTTTGGATGCCAGCGCCAAACCCAAAGCCCTTGGCATTTGGCTGGCAGTGGGCGCCATATCGCTACTACTATTCTTCCTGTTTGCCAGGTCAAGCCAATCGCCGTTTTCATCAACAATTTTGGTAGCGAAATGCGCATTCATCTGGCGGCCTGCACTAAAAGGGTCATGGGTAATATCCGGATCGGAAAATAACTGTGCGAAATATTGTTCTACACTGGCCAAACCGGCAGCAAACATAAAAGTCTGGTCGCGGTAATAACCTGCCCTGAAATCACCCGGCTTAAAAAATTTGGCGGCTGCTACCTGTGCCACTTCCTTTCCATCGCCAAAAATGCCAAATTTCGCTTTACCCGTTAATACCTCTTTTCGCCCCATTAAACTTGTTTCCCTACTTTCGCAGGCTATTCGGTAATCGTTCAGCACCTCATTGCGAAAGTGATCAAAACTTAATTTCTCCTGCAATGCAGCTTCATTGGTATTTACTGTATCCATATAACAAATGTAAATTATTACTTGTGATGATTGTTAAAAAAATGATAACCAAATTACAATTTGCTTTGGTTTTATTCGTTTTTGTATCTTTGGATTAATTATTGAAAATAAAGAGCATTATGAAAAAATTATTTACACTTTTAACATTAATTGTGCTTACACTTAGTGTTACAGCACAAACCACGCTCGTAGCATCCAATTTAAAACCTGCCGGAAATGAAACTCCAAAACCTGCCACCGTTGTAAGGGAAGAGGTATTGTTACTGAAAGAAACCGAGTTTGATTTTGGAAAAATCCCACAAGGAAAACCAGTAACACATATATTTGAAATAACCAACAATGGCAAAGATTCTTTACACATCGTAAATGTTCAGGCGAGTTGCGGTTGTACAACCCCGGAATGGAACAGGGAAAAGGTACCCGCTGCGGGAGAAAAAACCAACATTACAGTAGGATATAATGCTGCCAGTGAAGGCCCCTTTACAAAACAAATAACCATTACCTACAACGGAACACAAACTAAGCAGATCACCATTAAGGGTGAAGTATGGAAAACACCGGTTACTTCGGCGCCCGAAAATAAAGCATTAGGCAATTTAAAAGATTAATTTAAAACAAACATTACACCATGAAAAAGATTTTACTATCCGTAGCCGTATTCGCATTTACCGCTACCCTTTTTGCGCAAAAAAAAGTTGATGATATCGCGAAATTCACTACAGAAACAATTAACCTGGGAAAAATTAAACAAGGCGTACCAGTCAAAGGTATTTTTACAGTTACCAATATTAGTAGCAAGGCACTGATCATCGAACAGGCGAACCCTACCTGCGGATGTACTATTTCCGATTATACGAAAGAGCCTATTGCTGCAGGAAAAACCGGTGTAATCAACGCTACTTTTAATGCAGCCGCCGTGGGGCATTTTGATAAACATTTAACCGTTAAGTTTGCCGGCATTGATGAAATGAAAAGCATTACATTAACGGGTGATGTGGTTGCCACGGAAGAATTTGACAAAATGAAGCCTGGTGAAACAAAAGAAGCTGTAGCAATTCCCGTAAAAGCGGTAAAAAAGTCAAAGAAGTCCTAAAATTAAATACTTTTCGCACCTGATTTAAAACCTCCGCAATTAGTGGAGGTTTTTTTATGGTAAGGAAGCCAGGGCTATATTACCATCTTCATTATTGCAAAACAACCTTTTTATTAACCCAATACACACCAAATAAAATAATCAATAAACAAAATACCTGTTTCCAGCCAAATTCTTCACCAAAGAATATACCCCATCCAATGGCAATAAAGGGAATTCCGTAAGTAACCATGCTGGCGAATATGCCCCCGGCCCTTTTTACCAGCATGTAAAAAAGGATTGTGGCGAAAGCCGTTCCCGCAATTCCCATCAAAGAAGACGCTCCGGTAGCCAATAATAAATCCTGGTTACCCAAAGGCAAACTAAAATAGCCGGTAAATACAAGTACCAATAATGCGGGTACCGCATTTAGGGAAAGCGCAACGGCAGCTATATGTAAAGAAGGGATATGTAGCAGGTGCCTTGAAACCATATTCACATTGATTCCATAAGAAATGGTGGCAAGCACTACAAAAGAAACAAAAACCAGGTGCCGGCTTTCCTGTATATGCCCTTTGCTAACCAATAGTAAGATGCTCCCTGCAAAAGCGATTATAATACCTATGATTTGATTGGCGGAGGCCTTGGTATTAAAAAACCATGCACCGGTAACGATTACAAAAATTGGAGTAAGACAGTTTAACGTGCCGGCCAGTGAACTATCAATCCCCTCTTCCGCCATGCAAAATAAAAAGGAGGGCAATAAGCTGCCTAAGGCGCCCGACATGAATACAATAAAAAGTTTATTGGCAGGTATCCGGCGGATATTTTTTATCATGGTGGGCAATAGCACCAGTCCGGCTGAAACAATACGCAATGAAGCAACCTGGTATGGGCTTAAATGATTGTCCAATCCAATTTTAATCAATATAAAACTGCTGCCCCAAATAATGGCAAGCGCAATAAAGATCAACCAATTGACAAAATTCTTATTCACTTCCCAAAGTTGACCTAATAAATTATATAAACCGTGAGGTTCAAAAATTATAAAGGCACTTCCGTTTAACATTAATTGGGTTCATCTCAAATCATCGCTTTTCATATCGCTGATATGGCCGGAACACAGCCTGCGGCAGCCTGCCCCTGGCTGGTGTTCACACCAGCAAGCGACAATTATAAATACACCATCTCTAAAAATTAAACAAATATTAAGGTGTATATTTTTTTTGTTGCTGTGCCGCTGCAGCAGGATGAATTTGGGATGCACCCGATTAATTTTAGAAAAAAGATAAATTAATTATATTAGCTTTATTATTCTATTATTACCTAGCCAATCACTTAAACAAACAAAATTATTTTATGGGATTTTTAAAAGAATTCAGGGTATTTGTAATGAAGGGCAATATACTTGACCTTGCAGTAGCCGTTGTAATTGGAACCGCATTTGGCGCCATTATCTCTTCGCTGGTGGAGGATGTGATAACACCCCTTTTATTAACGCCTGCGCTTAAAGCGGCACATGTTGAA
>JANOTW010000959.1:0-17874 GCA_031416575.1 Ferruginibacter sp. | reverse complement strand
TTAATTTAAAACGTAATTAAAGCTCCCCAATGGTATTAAGTACAAGAGGGCGACGCAACGATGATGCCCATTGCTTCATTGCCAGGACAAAAAATCTTCTTCACGTTTTTATCCCTTGCATGGTATAAGCAAAACAAAACGTGAGTAGTCAATCTCACACAGCACCAACTATTTAAAAAATCAGCACATTAGCTAATTAGCTAATTTCCTTACAGTCCTTTGCTCTATCCTCTTTTCGTAATTGGTCCCTTCAAATATTCTGTGTACATAAATGCCCGGCGTATGTATATGATCAGGATCAAGGCCACCGGCCGGAACCAGTTGCTCCACTTCCGCAATGGTAATTTTACCTGCCATTGCCATTAAAGGGTTGAAGTTCCTGGCTGTTTCCCTGTAAACCAGGTTTCCATCAGTATCGCCCTTCCAGGCTTTTACAATAGCAAAATCCGAATCAAAAGCAAGTTCCAATAAATACGGTTTATTATTGAATACCCTGAGCTCTTTGCCAATACCCACTTCGGTACCCACACCCGCCGGGGTAAAAATAGCAGGCATACCATAACCGGCTGCCATACACCTGGTGGCCAGGGTTCCCTGCGGAATCAATTCTACTTCCAATTCCCCGCTCAGTAATTGCCGTTCAAATTCCGCATTCTCACCAACGTAGGATGCAATCATCTTTTTTACCTGTTTTTGCTGAAGCATTAATCCAATACCAAAATCATCTACCCCTGCATTATTGGAGATACAGGTGAGATGTTTGATTCCTTTTTTTACTAATGCCTTTATACAATTTTCAGGAATTCCGCACAATCCAAATCCACCCAACATCAAAACGGCGCCATCGGGTATATCAGCTATGGCCTCATCCGCATTATCAAAAACTTTTTTCATGGAAATCTTTTGATCGTTAATTTAAAAGAAATAAGTTAAGCAAATTACAGCAAAATGAAATGATAATGGGTAATG
The DNA here is from genome assembly GCA_031416575.1 of Ferruginibacter sp. GTDB lineage: Bacteria > Bacteroidota > Bacteroidia > Chitinophagales > Chitinophagaceae > Ferruginibacter. The sequence continues at coordinate 16,905 of JANOTW010000959.1, read as the reverse complement.
GATAATTGATAATGAGACAATTGATAATTTTTTCAATTCAAAGCTTTTTCAAATTAAGAAAGCTTCATGCTTTGAAAAATTATCAATTATCAATTAAATAATTATCAATTAAAAATTATCCAATATAAAATGGGGTGGCAAATAAATATTATCATACATTGGTTATATTTACGGCTACAATTATGTACAAAATACTTAGAATTCATAACAGGCTTATTGTTGGTGGCCCTTCCCTTAACGTTACGCTTTTATCTATCTACCTAAACCCGGAGTTTGAAACTAAGCTATTAGTTGGAAAAAAAGATCCGCAGGAAAAAGACGCCGGCTATATTGCCCAGCAACTGGGAATTACCCCCATTGAAATTACTGAAATGAGAAGGAGTATCTTCCCCATCAATGATATTAAAGCCTATTATAAAATAAAAAGGATCATCAAAGAATTCAAGCCGGACATTGTTCACACACACGCATCCAAATCCGGGGCCATTGGCAGGCTGGCAGCAAGTTCCTGTAAAGTAAAATTAATAGTGCATACATTTCATGGACATGTGTTTCACTCTTATTTTAATAAGGCGGTTTCGTCCCTTATTGTTTCATTTGAAAGATGGCTTGCAAAAAAAACAAATGCCATCATTGCCATCAGTGATTTACAAAGAAAAGAACTGGTTGAAGTATATAAGATAGCGCCTGCCAATAAAGTATTCACGGTCCCCCTCGGTTTTAATCTTGAAAAATATTCAATAGACCAGGATAAGAAGAGGACCGTCTTCAGGGAGAAGTATGGCTTTAATGCAGATGAAATCGTTATAGGGATTATTGGGAGGATAGTTCCTATCAAAAATCATGAAATGTTTGTTCAGGTTGCCTCGCTTATTAAAAAAAAATCAGGTAACAATGTAAGGTTTGCGGTAATTGGTGATGGAGAGTCGCTTCCGGTAATAGAAAAAAAATCTTCGGAGCTTGGGCTAAGCTATTCTTATTTCGTAACGCATCCAAAATCAAAAACAGACATTGTTGTTACTTCATGGGAAACCGAAATTGACCAGGTTTTAGCAGGCCTTGATATCGTTGTGCTGACTTCCTACAATGAAGGAACGCCAGTTTCTTTAATTGAAGCACAGGCGGCATATAAGCCCGTAGTTTCTACCAATGTAGGGGGCGTGGAAGATGTAATTACCCATGGGGAAAATGGTTTTTTAACATCCGTGAATGATATTGATACTTTTGCCAATTATGTAAATAGGTTAATAGATGATAAAGAACTACGTGACAAAATGGGCAACACAGGCTACCATACAGTTATCAACCGATACTCAAAACAACGATTGGTAAAAGATATAAAAAAACTATACCTTGATTTTTTGGAGAAGGATAAATGAAACAAGTAAGAAAACGTGAATGGTGAACGGCATTGGGCTATGGGCAATAGGTAAAAGGTAATAGGCAAAGGGCAATATCACACTATTCCACATTCATTATGCAGTATTCAACCATTCATCATTGACCATTCACCCCTATTTAGATTGTGACCCGGAATACTGCTTCTGTAGCATTTTTGCTCTATCCCTTTCAGCTTTGGCCGACATACTATCCAGTATCACCCGCATGAGATCGGTATGGGAAGTATAATAATCATAGCTTTTATAAAAATCAGCCCGGGTAACTTTATGAAGCGCAAAAATTTTGTTTTGCAATTGCATATTTTCCACTAATGCGTTTTTCAGCGAATCTTTTTTTACAAACTGTTCGGTAAATACATCAGCTCCAATAATATCCCACATTACAGCCTGCATTTTTTCCTTGCTTAGTATGCCTTTGTTATCAACTTTATTTGCACAACCAATTGTACATAACATTGCTATCGTAATCACTAACCCTTTCATTTATTTTAGTTCATCTTTATACCTGGTGGCATTCGTTATATCCATTTTTTGCAACAGGCCGGAAGCCCTTAATTTATCCTGGGGCGGGGCTTTTGAAAATATTTTTATCAATTCATTCGCTTTACCCTGAAAGAAAAACTGGTTAATCATCGTATTTGGGTTATCCGAATTAAAATTATTTAACAGGTTTAATACATTCAACATTTCAACCCTTGCTACGGTTTCATCCTCATACATTTTATCCATGCCCAGGCGATAATAAGCATTATAAATATCATGCATAATAGCATACCTGCTGTTCATCATATTTTCTACCAGCCAGTAACGGTTTCGTTTACCATCAAACGCCTTCCAACCGGAAATGCCACGTGCCTCGGGTGCATTATTTACAATGTTCTGTGCTTTTAAAAAATACATATCCCCGCCGCGTGGTGCGAAGGAGGCATAATCAAATGCTATAATCATGTTGGCATAATAGGCAAATAATGCGGTAAGATTAGACAGGAGCGCATCGGTGCCTGCTACCCGGCTTTCGTTAAATTCCAGTTGCTGAAACTCTATATACTTAAAAATAACATCCTCATCCTGGAAATTAATGATCGGTGATAAATAAGAAGTATTAAAAACCGGGCGTGCCGCCTGGATGGTAAGGGATGCGGAATATACATTGGCGTCATTGCCTGGCTGCAGGTTCAAAAAGAAACTACAATCAATTTTTTCATTTACTAAAAAAACATCTTTGGTCCATTTGCGATTATTCAAAAAAGTAGTCAAAGCAGTTTGCAAAGTTTGAAAAACATTCCTATTTACAGTAGTTCCTATTCGGCTACTGTTAACTGTTACCCTGGCGTTTAATTCCTGGGCGCCCGCAAAATTTACTGCAAGCAATAAAAAGATTAGCAATGTAAACCTGGTAATAAGCATATTACAATTGAATAATAGTGTTGACGATATCCTTCGCTACGGCTGTTTTTGATTTGGTATCAAAATAGTGTGTGTTCCCCAACTTATCAAAAATAGTTATTTTGTTAGTGTCGTGCCCAAAACCAGCCCCTTCATCATTCAATGAATTGAGCACGATCATGTCAGCATTTTTTTCCGCTAATTTTTTTTTAGCGTATGCTTCCTCATTATTGGTTTCCAAAGCAAAACCAATTAACAACTGATCACTCCTTTTTATTTCTCCCAAATGTTTTAAAATATCCTTTGTTTTTGTCAACGCTATAGAAAAGTTATCGCTGCTTTTCTTTATTTTATCCTTTTGTGTATCTGCCGGAGTATAATCCGCAACAGCAGCACTCATAACAGCAATATCCATTTTATCAAAAACTGCAACACATGCCGCAAACATTTCCGCAGCAGTTTTTACACGTATAACGGTTGGCAATTCAGGTACTTCCAATGAGGTAGGGCCCAATATCAAGGTAACTTCGGCTCCGCGGTTTTTTAGTTCATTCGCAATGGCCATCCCCATCTTTCCAGATGAATTATTACCAATGAACCTTACCGGGTCTATCTGTTCATATGTAGGGCCTGCGGTAACCATCGCCTGCTTGCCCTTTAATGACTGATCAGGTAAAAAAAAATGATTGAGCCAGCTTACAATTGACTCAGGTTCAGCCATTCTTCCCTCACCGGTTAAGCCACTGGCTAATTCACCCGATTCTACCGGTATGATATAATTTCCAAAAGTAGAAATTTGTTGAAGGTTATTTTTTGTAGAAGGATGTAGCCACATATCTTCGTCCATAGCAGGGGCTACCACCACCTTACAGGTTGCTGAAAGATATACCGCCATTAATAAGTTATCACAGATACCTGTGGCCATTTTTGCAAGCGTATTACAACTTAGCGGCGCTATCAGCATTACATCCGCCCATCTTCCCAGCATAACGTGATTTGACCATGAACCGTTATTGGCAAGATCGGCCAAAACGGAATTTTTAGAAAGGGTGGAAAGGGTTAAGGGAGAAACAAAATCTTTCGCGGCAGTTGTCATTATAATTTTTACCTCAGCCCCGTCTTTAATTAATAACCTTGCAAGTATAGTTGCCTTGTAAGCAGCGATACTACCTGTTATTCCTAACAATATTTTTTTACCTTTCAACATAAAAAAACGACGGATTAAGCCGTCGTTAAAAATATAACTTCTTCTTCAAAATTATTGCTAATTGTTCCGTAAATCTTAACTAAATAAGTCTTCTTCATTTTTACGGAAATAAATTTTATCTTCCATAAATTCCTGTGTTGCAAGCAATGAAGGATTGGGCATGCGCTCGTATGCTTTGGATATTTCTATTTGCTCCTTATTTTCATGAATCTCCTCCAAACTGTCTGTATGACTTGCAAACTCTTCAAGCTTGTTATGCAATTCCTCCTTTATAGTGATATTTATCTGATTGGCGCGTTTTGCAATGATGGCGATGGATTCATACAAATTACCTGTTTTTTCTTTTAGGTCATACAGATTTTTTGGCTCTACCACATTGCTCGTACTAGAGCTTAGTTGTCGTCTTAATTTGCTCATTTTGTATTTCTTTAATGTTAATTTGACTTAAATTACTTAGTTCTTTAGCTTCAACCAATAAAGTACTTTCAGGGAAACGATCCGCAAAATCCTGATACTCGCTTACTACCTTTTCAAAACGCTCCGCCTGTTTTTCCAGCACGCTCAATTTAGCAAACCTATAATAAGATGTTATTGCATTTAATTTGTACCTGTCACCTCCCTTTGATTCAGGGTAGCTATTTAATAAATTTCCATAAGCAAGAGCGGCAGCCCTAAACTGTCCTACTTTAAAATAAAGATCCGCAGCCCTCAATTCTTTAATTTCCAGTCTTTCCCTGGAAATATCAATAATCGCGGTAGCTTCCGCAATTCTTGATGAGCCCGGATGGGTGTTGATAAAAGTCTGCATCACCCCTATTGATTTGGAGGTATTTGTTTGATCCAGATCAACCTTAGGCACTTGCTTATAAAAACACATTGCGTGCATAAAGTCAACTTCTTCCGCTTTACTACTATTAGGAAAAACCTCTAAAAACCCTTTGAAAAAATTCTCGGCATCACTATAATTTTTCAAGTAATAAAAACACCAGGCATCCTTATAATACAGTTCTTCAAACTTATCTGTTCCTTTAAAAACAGGATAGAGTTCTTCGTATAACACCTGAGCCTGGCGATATTTTTTCTCTTCAAAAAATTTATCCGCCATACTCAATTTATACGCAACATCTTTGCTTTTCATGATCTTGCTATATTTATTGCATGATGAAAGCGCAAAGAAAAGGGCGACCGATACTAATGATAGTTTTAAAAATCTCATAAAAGATTGCAAATTTAATGATTTCCATTCAAATATCCCTTCAAATTATCAGTCAGCAAAAAAGAAGCCGTTAAGGTTTTCAAAATTGTTGAATTGATATTTCTAAACAAGCTACCCTCTTTTTAAAAATCAACGACAATTCCCAACGCATTACCGCCTTTAATTAGTTTCCACCTGGTAATAAAAAAATGAGATGTATAAATCATTGTTTTAAAGAGTTCGGCCTATCCTGATATCAATAAAGGTAGGATATGGCTTACACAAAAAGCCCTCCCGAAATTCGGGAGGGCTATCAATGAGCAAGCAAAAAATTTAATTTGATTTAATGTCGATCGTATTTGCATCTCCACCACCAATATTCTTATCCGTAGTGATTCTATCTCCACTTACACCTAATGTTTCTACCAGGTAATTCTTTACTGCATCTAATTTTTTATCTGCCAAAGATTGCTGCGCCTTTGAAGCACCGGGATAAGCAGTAATTGTTATTGAACATGTAGGGTTATCTTTTAATTTAGCAACTACTGTAGCTAACATTGCTTTTACATCACTACTTAAACTGATTCCTTTCATTGAAAGACTTGGATAATCTGTTGGGCATTCGCCAACTAACCTACCCGATTTCATTAGTGAATCCAAAGTAGTACAGCAAGCTGGTTCAGGGCATTTACCAACTCCATCCGCATCAACCGGCTGACATTCTGTAGGAGTGATCAGTTGTTTATCCTTACAATCAGGAACCCCATCACCATCTGTATCTTTAGTTACACCATGAGAATCAACAGGGCAACCTGCAGGGGTATTTGGCTCCCTGTCTAACTGGTCAGTTACGCCATCGCCATCTGTATCATCAAATATTGGTTTAGGTAATTTCATGTGCTTTGGATTGTTCAATTCGCTATACGCATAATCCAAAGGATTTACCCACCACAATGGTTCAACGGATTTTGCACCCAGGTTGACATTCAAACCTAAAGAGAGAAAGTTCCATGAATCGAAATCACGTGTTTGAACAGCATCCCCTGACGGATGTTCCTGCCATTGCGAACCATCCATTAAATCTGTTTTAACAAAAGTCTGCCGGTCTTCCAGGGCAAGATTGATCCTATTACTTAATTTAAAAGCAATACCTACTAACACGGTTCCTGAAGGTTTCAATGTATTACTACCAATTTTTGGACGACGCGTACCTTCATTTTCCGCAGGTGTTTCATAGGTTTTATCCATTCCATCTCTTAATGCTTTCAGCACATCCTTCCTGTTTTTGTAAACACCGGCTGTTGAAATCTGGTTTTGAAATAAAGTCGCGTAAGTCTGGCCGCTTGCATTAAGCGCATTAACTGTTGTATTGTACCAGGTAAAACCAATACCACCACCACCATAAAAGGCAACACCTGTTTTTTGTTTGTGGAAGCGTACATTGTTTAGCGTTATTATACCCTGCAATGTAAGATCCTGTACTTTAGATCTATAATTTTGAAAAATTGGTTGTACAGCTCCACCATTTAAAGTACTTAAGACACCGTTGTTATTCCTGATTAATGGATTGTACCCGGTACCAGCCAAATTACCACGGTTAGCAGTAGAAAGCCATGCTTCATTTTTTAGATAGTTTTGAGATGCATTCCAGTTTATCCCTTTTGCATTACCAGCTACATATTGTAACCTTAAAGAAAATACATAGCCCATCGCTTTTCTAACATGCGCTTCGAAACCTAATGTTGGTATTCTTGCCGGTATATCACCACTAATAGCTATAGATCCGATTGATGCCCCAATTTCCCACATGTTACGCGGTTTTGCAGGAAAATTATATGTATTGTTCCAAAACTCGTTCTGTTGCGGCATCTGTTTGGGAGATATCACGGAGGAGTCGAAGACACTGTAACTTCCACCCATTTGCGCAAATGCCGTAGTTGTCAGAAGGGTTAGTAACCCTAAAATTAGTTTGTACTTTTTGCTTGTCATAATAGTATGATTATTAAATGAATTTATGGGTTGATATATGCAAAAATATCGTTTGATAATTATAAACCAAACTTTTTGGTGAAGAATTTAAAGTATGACTGCCGATAATAAAATCAATTATTTTAAACACAAGATTAATAACTGTGACTAATAGCTGCATGATGAAAAAAATACTGTTTCAACAAATTCTCCCTAAACAGCCATTTTTATAAATAATTACCTTGAAGCCGTTGTTTACTGCACTATATTGCTTTTTTTTGCGCATGGATTTTGTAAATAACATTATAGGTGAAGAATTAAAAACTTTTGAAAAAAAGTTTACCGAAGCCGTAAAGAGCCAAACCCCACTGCTTGACCGGATAATGAAATATATTATCAAACGGAAAGGAAAGCAACTAAGGCCGATGTTTGTTTTCTTAAGTGCGAAATTACAGGCACCCATAAACGAAAGCACCTACCGTGCCGCCGCCCTGGTAGAAATATTACATACCGCTACACTGGTGCATGATGATGTGGTAGATGAATCCCTGGAAAGAAGGGGCTTTTTTTCCGTCAATGCAATTTGGAAAAATAAGATCGCGGTTTTGGTAGGAGATTATTTACTGTCGAAGGGGCTTTTATTATCTACTTCCAATAATGATTTTGAACATCTTCAAATTTTATCGGAAGCAGTGAAGCAAATGAGTGAAGGTGAATTGATGCAGATGGAAAAGGCCCGTAACCTTAATTTAAAAGAGGATATATATTTTGAAATAATACGGAATAAAACAGCCTCCCTGCTTTCTTCCGCCTGTGCGGTGGGGGCATGGAGCACCAGTAAGGATAGGGCTATAACCGAAAAAATGAAATTGTTTGGCGAAAAAGTTGGTATTGCTTTCCAGATAAAAGACGATCTTTTTGATTATAGTAAAGAGGATATTGGTAAACCAACCGGTAATGATATCAAGGAAAAAAAATTAACCCTTCCGCTGATCTATACCCTCAATACAATTGACGCTGCCACCAGGAGGAAATTAATCTATATCATAAAAAATGAAAATAAAGATCAGGCAAAGGTAAAATTAGTGATCGATGCGGTTGTAAAGGCAGGAGGTATTACCTATGCGGCCGAAAAAATGAATATTTATAGAAATGAAGCATTATCAATTCTACATGAATTTCCTGATAATGAAGTAAGAAGGGCTTTAGAAGAGTTGGTTAGATATACAACTGACAGGAAGTATTGATCTTTCTATTATAAGGGTGGGGGATAGTTGCTCCTTAAACTGCACAACGGATAAAAAAGTGAATAAGGATTTTTTTCCAGGCAGAGAAGCAATGAGTCAACATCGTTGCATCGCCCTCTTGTACCTAATACCATTGGGGATCTTTAATTGCGTTTTAAAATTAACAATTTTTACCCCCTTTTGGAACATCCCGACCTGTGCCGACCTTTCGGCATTTTTCGGGAAAGGGAGGAGGGCATTCTGTTTCGATTTTTTATAGAACAAAACAAAAATTCACTGATTTACCCTTTATGCGGTTTAAATACCACAAAAATTATTACGCTGATGAATAAACGCTGGAACATATTAACGGCTGATAATAGTAAGGAATCATCGCTGCAACAGTCGCTGAAAATAAATAGTACACTTTGTAAAATATTGGTTCAACGGGGCATTGATGATTTTGCAAAAGCCAAAGCGTTTTTCCGCCCGCAATTGGCGGACTTGCATGATCCTTTTTTGATGAAGGATATGGATAAAGCAGTCAATAGAATTATAACAGCTTTCGATCATAAGGAAAAAATATTAGTGTTTGGGGATTATGATGTGGATGGCACTACTTCCGTAGCATGCATGTACCAGTTTCTTTGTAAAATCCATAGTGAACATTTTGTGGAATTTTATATTCCACACCGGTATAGAGAGGGTTACGGTGTAAGTAAAGCGGGTATTGATTTTGCCGCTGAAAATAATTTCAATCTGATCATTTCCCTGGACTGCGGTATCAAGTCGGTAGAGTTAATCGGGTATGCTAAAACCCTTGGCATTGATTTTATTATTTGCGACCATCACCTTCCTGATACCGTGTTACCAACTGCCATCGCTATTCTTAATCCAAAGCAGGCGGATTGTAATTACCCATATAAAGAACTGTGCGGCTGTGGTGTAGGATTCAAATTGATCACCGCGTTGGCGCAACGGTTTGGTATAAACGAAGAATTTTATTTCTGCTATCTCGATCTCGTTGCTACAGCCATCGCTGCTGACATTGTGCCTATTACAGGAGAAAACAGGATTTTGGCTTACCATGGGTTGCAACAAATTAATTCCAATCCCTGCGCAGGTATAAAGGCTTTGATAAAATTGGGTGGCATTCAAAAACAATTAAACATAAATAATGTAGTTTTTGTAATCGCCCCCAGGGTAAATGCTGCCGGACGGATGGATGATGCAAAAAAAGCGGTGCAGTTATTTATAGAAAAAGACACAGTGAAAGCCCTGGAGTTTGCCGAAATGCTGCATAGTGATAATAGCGATCGCAAAGAAGCGGACAGTAGTATTACGGAAGAGGCATTGGCGGTAATAGATGGTGATGTGATATTGATAAATAGAAAATCAACAGTAGTTTACAAAGAACATTGGCACAAAGGAGTAGTGGGAATAGTTGCAAGCAGGTTAACCGAAAAATATTACCGTCCTACTGTAGTGCTTACGCGGCACGAAGATATAGTGACGGGTAGCGCAAGAAGTGTGGTGGGTTTTAATTTGTATGAAGCTGTACATGCCTGCCGGGAATATTTATTGGGATATGGAGGGCACTTTGCAGCGGCGGGACTTTCAATGTTGCCGGCTAATGTAGAAGCATTTACCAATAAGTTTGAAGAAGAAGTGGCGGCAACCATACCCGATCATTTATTAATACCGGAAATTGTAATTGACAGTACTATTTCTTTTGCAACAATCAATATTTCTTTTTATAAAATACTTTGCCAGATGGAACCTTTTGGGCCGGGTAATATGCGGCCCGTTTTTGTAGCCGCCAATGTAATGGATACGGGGTATTCTAAAATCGTAAAAGGCCTGCATATTCGTTTTGTAGTAAAGCAAAATGATAAAACATTTACCGGCATCGGTTTTAACATGGCGGATAAATTTCCATTGGTGGAATTGAAAAAGCCGCTGGACATTGTTTTTACAATTGATGAAAATGAATGGAACGGAGAGACCAGCCTTCAGTTAAAAGTTATTGATATAAGATTATCAGCGCCGGCAAACCAGGTAGTTTTAACCCCTTCATAATTGAAAATATTTCCCTACATACAATACTTTTTTTATCTCGGCCTAAACTGGAACTGGAAGATCGCTTTTCATATTTTATCGCACGAAATAAAAGGCGAAAGAAAATATGGAATTCAAACAACCGGTTCGGATGAACTACGCAAAACGAAAGCCTCAGGAGTTGATATTTCTCACGCTACCGTCTATATGCCTGCAAGCTATTTATTGCTCGAAGAAATTTTTTTAAACTTACCTGTTGATCAAAGAAAACATTTTTTAGACATTGGCAGTGGAAAGGGAAGAGCGCTGTGTGTGGCGGCTAATAACGGATTTAATAAAGTAACCGGTATTGATTTTTCAATGCAACTTTGTGTTACCGCCGAGCAAAATTTACAACATGTAAAAAAGCTATTCCCTTCATTGGATTTTTCAATAATAAATAAAGATGCGGCAATTTTTGAAATACCAAAGGATGCCGATTGCATTTTTTTCTTCAATCCATTCGACCAGTTTATAATGAGTGCCGTTGCAAAAAATATACTGGATAGTTACAAAAAAAATCCCCGCGATATTCATATCGTTTATTTGAACCCTTTGTACAAAAAAGAATTGGTTAAGATCGGTTTTAAGGAAATTTATCATACCATTAAGATGAAGTATATGGAGGCGGTGATTTTACACGCCCCCGGCCTGGCTGGTTAGCGGGGAGTTATTTGAAGAGTTCATTTTGCCCCCGGCCCTCCCGTTGAACCGGGGACAGGCTTTCCCGAAAAAGCGGGATGTTCCAACGGGGGAGGCCTTCTGCCAGTTCATTAACTGCGCCTGATGAACCGCCCAGTATAACGCAATTAAAGTTCCCCAATGGTATTCAGTACAAGAGGGCGATGCAACGATGTTGCCATGAAATCCTTCAGCCCGGACAATAAAAAAAGGATCACCCTTTCAGGTATCCTTTCAATTCAATACTCTTTAACTGCAGACTAAAAAAATCAGACATCAAAAAATCAGACATCCGACATAATAAACTTATCCCATCAACTCAACACTCCTGTTTATAAAATTAGTGAGGGTATTTCCTTTTAGCAACCCCTGCGATAATAAGGCCAGGTCCGCCAGGTTGTGTACAATTTTTTCCTGCTTTTCCTTTTCAGGCTCCGCTAAAATATTTTTGTAAACCGGGTGGTTACCATTTACGGTTAGTGTTACTTCATCGGGCATGCTTGCATAAAAAGCGCCCATACCACCTTGCATGGAAGCCATATCCTTCATGCGGCGCATAAACTCAGGACGGGTAGCTACTACCGGTGGCGCTTCGGCGCTTAATCCCTTCACATCCACCGTTACGTTCAATTCGGGAATCTTTATCCCAAACAATTCTTTCAATTTCGCTTCTTCATCCTTGCTCAATACACTTTCACCTGCTTCCTGCTTGTCAATTAAATTATCAACAATATCACTGTCAACCCTTACAAACTGAACTTTCTCCCACTTCATTTCCATTTGGTTAACAAAACCATTGTCAATAATGGTTTCCATTTTTATAACCATATAATTTTTTGCTACGGCCTGTTGTATGAACGCATCCTGCTGCACCGGATCGGTAGTGTAAAGAATTACCTGTTTGCCATCCTTGTTTTTTTGCAAAACCTCCGTAGCAAGCCTGTATTCTTCGATGGTTAAAAATTTACCTTCCGTATTTTGGAGTATCAAAAATTTATTGGCCTTCTCCATAAACTTATCATCCGTCATCATTCCGTATTTCACAAACAATCCCAGGCTCTCCCACTTTTCCTCAAAGGCGGTACGGTCATTTTTGAAGATCTCCTCCAGTTTATCGGCAACTTTTTTGGTGATGTGCGAATTGATCTTACGGACATTCGGATCGCCCTGCAGATAACTGCGGCTAACGTTTAACGGTATATCCGGCGAATCGAGGACACCTTGCAGCATCATTAAAAATTCGGGAACAATTTCCTTTACCTCATCCGTTACAAAAACCTGGTTGCTGTACAATTGTATCTTGTCTTTTTGTATTTCGTACGATTGTTTGATCTTTGGGAAATACAGTATTCCGGTAAGGTTAAAAGGATAGTCAACATTCAAATGGATCCAGAATAAAGGCGCTTCATTAAAAGGATATAATTCCTTATAAAAATTCTGGTAACCTTCGGTGGTCAGGTCGGCTGGTTTCTTTGTCCAGGCGGGTTCAGTGTTATTGATCTGCTTTGCCTCAAATAAAATGGGAACAGGTAAAAACCGGCAAAATTTATCGAGGATGCTTTTTATTCTTTCCGGCTCTAAAAATTCAAGGCTTTCATCATTCAAATGCAATACGATATCAGTTCCCCTTTCCGCCTTATCGGCATCTTCCAGCAAAAATTCAGGACTGCCATCACACTCCCATCTAACTGCTTTGGCATCTTCTTTATACGACCTGGTAATTACTTCTACTTTTTCGCTCACCATAAAAGATGAATAAAACCCTAACCCAAAATGACCGATTATATTATTCTCATTCTGGCCTTTGTATTTATCTAAAAATTCTTCGGCGCCACTGAATGCCACCTGATTAAGGTATTTATCCACTTCTTCTTCCGTCATGCCGATTCCCTTATCGGAAATAGTAAGCGTCTTATTCTCTTTGTCAATTTTTATTTCTATTCCCAGTTCGCCAATTTCGCCTTTGGCTTCACCCAAAGAAGATAAAGTTTTTAATTTTTGCGTAGCATCTACCGCATTACTTACCAGTTCCCTTACAAAAATGTCGTGTTCGCTGTATAAAAACTTTTTAATGATCGGAAAGATATTTTCCGTTTGGACCCGAATGTTTCCTTTTTGCATAAATCTTTTTTTTGTCTATCCTGCAAACAAAATACCAATTATGTTTTGCTGTCAGCTTGGCACGTATATTAATGGATTTTTTTTCCTGTTTAAAATAAGCCGCTTCATTATTTGATTAATGGCTACACGAAATAGATTTAAGCTGACATAAAATACAATTATAGGTATAGCGCTGATTTTCAAATATGCCTTTTACTGCTTAATTAATCAAATTAAGAATACAATTTTCTCCAATGAATATATTTACATTTGCCTATTGCTGTTATTAAAATATTAAATGGGGAAAATAGATGGCTTTTGTCTCAATAATCTTAGAAGCTGTTTAAATTTAATAATACTGATTTTATTATAAGGCCAAAGATGCCCCCGCATAGGCGGGACAGGCTATGAAAAACCAACTCTGACCCGCCCATGGCAGACATCAATGCCGTTGCCATGAAATACCTCAGATGGTCAACAAATAAATCATTTTTAAACAGCTTCTTAGGAATCAGGTATTGTTACAAATTGATACAAATAAAAAAATATGAAGAACGTCTTTACAAATAAAATATGGTTAATATCCGTACTAATTTTAAGTAAAGGACTATTAAATGCGCAACAGCTATTAGTACAGGATTTCACTTTCTCCGGCAATCTTACAGCTAACGGCTGGGTTGCCCATAGCGGAGTAGCAACAAACGCAATTGCCACCACAACAGGCCTTACCTACACAGGGCTTGCCGGAAGTGGCGTTGGCAATGCAGCGCTTGTTATTAATTTGGGCGGAGAAGATGATAATATATCTTTTTCAAACCAAACAACTGATGGGCAGGACTTTTATTTTTCCTGCATTGTAAATATAACCGATGCTTCAGCAACTAAAACAGGCGACTATTTTTTAAATATCGGTTCCGGCGGGGGCGCTACATTTACTAACTTTGCAGCCATGGTATTTGCCAAAATTACAACCGGCATTGTAAACTTCGGGGTTAGCAACACATCTACCCCAACTTATGGCACTACTAATTTCGCATTAAATACTACCTATCTTTTAATCGTAAAATATTCAATTAGCGTTGCCGGTAACGACCCTGTTTCGCTTTGGGTTATTCCATCTGGTGTTCCTGTTTCGGAAGCTGCTGCCGGTTCCCCTGAGGTTACAAATGCAACTACCGCAGGTCAAAATTCAATTAGCGCCATTGCTTTACGCCAGGGTTCGGCAACCACTTCAGTACAAATAGTAGTTGATGGATTAATTGCGGGATTAACCTGGGCTGATGTTACGCCTGGTGGAGTTCTACCTATCAGGCTGGAATACCTTAAAGGCCAGAAAGCAAACAATGGCAATGCATTGAACTGGAAAGTAACCTGCCTGTCAACAAATATTGTAATGGAAATAGAAAGATCTGCTGATACAAGGAATTTCAAGCCCGTTACTTCCATAGCAGCTACGCAGGCCAGGTGCAACCAGCCTTTTGATTTTACGGATGCCCGGCCTTTAACCGGCAAAAATTACTATCGCTTAAAAATGATTGATATAGATGGAAAAATTTCTTACTCGCCGATCGTATTGATTATAAACGGAAATAAGGGAATCGAATTTACCGGCCTTTATCCATCAATTGTTAAAAACGAAACATTGCTGGGTATATCGTCAGCAAAAGCTACTACGATTGAAACAAAAATTACAGACATAAATGGCAAGTTGCTAAAAACATACAAACAATCCATCCCATCGGGCAGCAGTTTGATAACAATTGATTGCGCCAATCTGGCGCCCGGAATATATAATCTTACCGGGGTTGCAGAAGATGCCGCTATCAAAACGATCCGGTTCGTGAAATTGTAAAAATGTTTTATCGCATAATAAAAATGCCCCTGAAAACCGGGGCATTTTTTATTTAAAGCTGGTTTTCGCATTGCCCAATTTCGGTTTTAAAGTAGCCTTCGTTCCCGTTCCCGAGTGCAATTCTTTCAGTTCAATTTGATTTTTAGTATAATCAATCGTGTAAAAAATATTTTAGAAGTTTATATAAATACCCTGCCTTGAAAAATCGGTTAGTTTTCATTTTTTACATTCCCCGCCCCGCTTGTTTTCTGCTGTACAGCCGCACCTCCCTTATAATAAATATTACCGGCCCCACTGGCTTCCGCTTTAAGTGATACGCTGGCATTAACCCTGGCATTGCCTGCGCCCGAAGCACGCACATCCGCATTTTCGCTTTGCAACCCGCCCGACATAAGATTACTGCCACCGGATACTTTTGCCGTATAATTTCTGGTTCTTCCACTTAGGTCCATATTGCCGCCCCCGCTAACCTCCGCATATATTTCAGGCGCATCAACCGATGCCGTAATATCGCCGGCCCCTGATACATCCAGCGAAATCTTTCCGGCGCTTTTCAACTGGCCGGTTACTTTTACGTTGGCGGCGCCAGAGGCATTGATTGAATTTATTTCAGGGGCGGTGATGTAAACTTTAAAATGAGCGTTGTTAAAACCGTTTCCACTTTTTATCCTGATCTTTAATATATCGCCGCTTACCCTGGTTTCAATCAGATTGATGACATTATCGTCCGACTCCACTTCTACTTCGGTTACCGGGCCATTTTTTACTTCCACTTCAAATGCCCCTCCCGCGGAAATTCCGGTAAAATCGCCTGTTTGCCTTTTTTCAGTAACGATGTTGCCACTGCCCGTTCTTTGATTGCAGGAACTTAGGGCAAGCAAAACAAAAAAGTAAGATAATAACTGTTTCATGGTAAAATATTTTTTGTAAAGATTTATAATAAAAAGATGGTAAGCAAATCTTTGGTAAAATAAATAATAATGCCGGATGCCGGATGCCTGATTTTTTGATGCCTGATTTTTTTCAGGTGATAAATAGCTATTCAAATGATATAATGCGCAAGTGATAAAAACGTGGGGAAAAAATTTTTGTCCAGGCAGTGAAGCTATGTGGGTTCCCGAAAAATGCCGAAAGGTCGGCACAGGCCGGGATTTCGAAATACAGGATTTTTTGTCCAAGCTATATTTCCTTGCCCAACATCCTTGCATTGGTACATCCCGATAGCGCAGCGTATCGTGGACGCCCTCTTGTACGGCATACCATTGGGCAACTTTAATTGCATTTTAAATTAATTCCAGAGCGTATTTTATTTGGTTATCGTGCAAAATAAATATCACTAATTTATCCCTTGCGCAGTATAATTAACATCTGTATTTAATAGCATGCAATGAAATATGGTTGGGGTAATAGCACGTTGCCTTTCAATTGTTTCAGTATCAGATTGCAGAAATATAATTTGAGGGTTTAACTGAAAAGATATTATTATGGGCCTGTGAATATTGGCGCAATGTTTTTTTAATTTACAACGCAATAAAAGTTCCCAGATTATATTCATTACAAGAGTACCCAAATAAGCTACGGCTGATGTTTCGCTAATTATCCCGATGCATCGCATTGGTATTCAGTACACGAGTATCCAAATAAACCCCGGCTGATGTTTCGCTCATTACAACGAGTATAAAATTTACAGGTCAATTATTTATAAAGGGCGAACTGTTTTCTAAAGGGAGGCATAATTTGAAGACCCTGTTTTGCCCCCGGCCCCTTCCCGAAAAATCGGGATGTTCCAAAAG
>JANOTW010000958.1:0-3248 GCA_031416575.1 Ferruginibacter sp. | reverse complement strand
GCAGCCGTGGTACCGTACAAAATATATTTGGTTGTATTTCTTTTAAATTATCGGCAATGGTTTCCAAACTTTCAGCATAATAAATTGAAATGCCGCTGTTGATATAAATATAAGAGGCCATCCTTTCAAAAATATGATTGAGCGGCAAAAAACTAAGGGCCTTTGCATTTACATTTTCATCAAAAGGAAAACTGTTTACCGAATTAAGTACGTTGCTAACAATGTTGCGATGGCTAAGCATTACGCCTTTGGGCGTACCCGTAGTGCCGGATGTGTATATGATGGTGGCGCAATGCCCGGCTGTTATGGTTTTTTTTCTTTCTTCCAGTTTTACATAATCATTTTCATTTGGTAAAGCCAATATTGTTTTCCAATAATCCACGGATGCCAGCTCATCAAAACTGTAAACATTCAATAAGGAAGGTACCCGTGAACGAATACTTGTTACCTTATCTAAAATTTCCTGCCCGCTGATAAAGGCTAATTTTACGCCGGCGTCATTAAATATAAATTGCAGTTCATTGATATTGGTGGTAGGGTAGATAGGGCAAAGTGCAGCGCCTATTTGCTGGCATGCCATATCGAGCATCAGCCATTCCGGCCTGTTCTTGCTTACCAGGGCGATCTTATCCTGTTTTTCCACCGTCATATCATTTCCGCTTATGCCTAAGCTGATTAAACCAGCGCTTAAATTGTTTACTATTGCTGTTACTTCAGCAGTGCTATATGGCTTCCAGTTGCCATTTTCTTTGCCACTCAACATATCGGCTTTAGGAAATTTATCCAACTGGTGTTGCAGGAAATCGAATATCCGGGAGTTTTCGTTCATATTGCAATTGTTCTACTTTATGTAAAAAATATTTAATCAGGCTTGTAAGCTACTAAACTATTTTGAGTAAGCCATTGTATGTGCCGCATTATAATTGCGCCTATAAAAAGCACCCATGTTTCTCTATCTGCAACACAGGTAAAGATCCCCAATGGTATGCGGTACAAGAGTGCCCAAATAAGATCGGCTGATGTTTCGCTAATTACAACTCCAAAATTTACAGGTCATTCATTTTCAAATGGCGGACTGCTTTTTGAAAGGTGGCGTTATTTGAAGACCCTGTTTTGCCCCCGGCCCCTTCCCGAAAAATCGGGATGTTCCAAAAGGGGAGGTCTTCTACCAGTTCATAAACTGCGCCTGATGAACCGCCCAGTATAACGCAATTAAAGTTGCCCATTGGTATTCAGTATAAGAGGGCGATGCAACGATGACGCCATGAAATTCTTCTGCCCGGACAACAAAAAAAGTATGGTTGTATAGAAGTGCGACGCAACGATGCTTAATCAGGGCTCAATTGACGGGTCAAAAAAAATTTAGCATAAACCTGATTCTTCAACAAGCCTGGAGTACTGAATTATCATCACCTTGTTCGCCCATTATTTTTGCTACGGCATCACTAAGATAAATAAAAAAGCCATCCCAACAGGCTGGGATGGCAGTAATGTATAAATTAATACTATTTTTTTGTTGCCGGTATTTTAAGCTTACAATTAATTAACGGTAATACTGGCCTGAGGGAACTTTGTAAATCCTCCCTTTTTGAAAACGGCTAAACTCATTATATTCCGAAGAGTGGGTGGTGATCCAGTTTTGGTAGGCAGCTAAATTTTGAACCGTTCCAAATAACCATTGGTTGTACGCATCAAACAAACCATCCTGCAAAAGCTGGCGCTGGTGATCAAATAAACGGCTTGGGTATTTGGCGGCATAATCATGAAACCAGTCCAGGATAAACCGGGCCCTGATCATTGTAAGTGTTTCATGGTTGATGCCCCCGGATGCAACCAGGCTTTGCTTCTTCATGGTTTGTAAAAAAGCTTCCGTAAACTTACCCGTTTCATTTTCTATTTCTTTAACTTTTCCTTTTTTCTGTTTTTGTTTTTGTTTTGGTTTTTCTATTTCTATTTCTTTATTAAAATCAGTTTCGGCAAATAATTTCTTATAACTCTCCAGCATTATGGATTTAATTTCCGGCGTACCCCTGTTCAGGGGTTCCATGTTTACAAATACCTCGCCATATAAAATGCTCCATACCTTGTCGGCGGTAAAATAATAATACTTGCACGCATTGTAATAATTTTTAGAAAAATTAGGATCAACTTCTATACCTTTTTCCCACTGCCTGATAGCCTCATTATTTTTCTGCGCCCATTGCAATTCGCCTAAATCATTATATAGCGCACCACTCATTGGAAATTTTTTCAATCCCTTAATATAAAGTTTTTCGCATTCTTTGGTTTGATCAAGCGCTTTATAAATATTTCCGGCTATCTGGTAGCATTGGTCATCCGCATCATCCCTGTCAAGCAGGGGTTTAATTTCATCCAACGCCTTGCCATAATTTTTTTGAAAAAAATAATTGAGCGCAAGGTCTTTTTTTATCTCCATATTATCCGGTTCCAATGTGGAAGCACGGTTCAATACAAGGAAGGCATTGGTAAAATCACCCTGTTGCATAAAAGTCCTGGCTGTTTCCTGCAATTCCTTAGCGGATTGGGCAGTGCCTAATTGAACCGAAAACAAAAGGCCTGCGAGAAGAATGGCTTTATTAATAAATTTCATTGTTATCATTTGTTTGGAAAAAATATGGAAGCTGAAAATAGCTGCTGAAATGCAAATTGCAAATTTCGTTCCGTTCGTTTAATTTATTGGTAACCCTCCTGCTTATTCATAATGGTGAATGAATAATTGATACCTATTAAGCATTGAATTTTTTAATAGTGTATTATTAAAAAATATTTTGGTTACAGACATTTGTTTTTCAATTTAGCATCGTTATGTCATCTTAATCCCGAACATCGGGACCCTTCTTTACAACCATATTTTTTTCCGGGCTATACTCCGCAAGGGACAAAACAGTGAATTTTATCTATTGGATAACCTAAAAGATGCACTGGTATTTTAATTTATAACGCAATTAAAGATCCACATTGGTATGCGGTACAAGAGAGTGACACAACGATGATCCCCATAGCTGCTTCTTCGTTGGGACAACAAAACTGTAACTCACTTTTATAACCCTTGCGCAGTATAAGAAGCTATTTGGAACATCCCTGTCTGCCTGACGCAGTCAGGCAGGGTTGCATCGCCCTCTCCTATACAACCCAAAATTTTTTCAATTGAAAATCAATGACTTAAATTTTGGAAGTTGTTATAAGCGAAAAATCGGCCGCGGCTTATTTGGGTTACTTGTACTGAA
>JANOTW010000957.1:0-7125 GCA_031416575.1 Ferruginibacter sp. | reverse complement strand
AAGTTTTTTAACCCTTCACCTATTGACACTTTACTTTAGTAACAGGAGCCCATTTCCCACGCTTCAAATAGATAAACGAAACCAGGAATATCGTAGTCCAATATATCAATTCATTGCTCCATGCCATTGCCAGGGAAATATAAACCACCTTCATGAATATCCAGGTATAAGCCATATACACCATGATGGCAATAATTTCAATAGCAAGGTTCATGTTGGTTTTACCTGTTCCCGTTACACCGTTCAGCCATATATTGGCAATGCTCATACAGATCAATCCGGCAGTAACCACCCTTAGCACAGGTATTCCCTGTGCTATAAATTCCTTGTCCTGGCCAAATAACCCAAAAAATTCCGCCGGAAAAATATTAACGGCCAAACACATCATAACGCAGCTTCCCAGGCTCAGGAGCATGATCTTGGTGATTGCCAAAATCACCTTTTCTTCTTTTTTTTGCCCCATCAAATTGCTTACCATCGTATTACAGGTTGCCGCGAATGCCCATACGAATACACCCACAATTCCAAATATATTCCGCATGGTATTACTGATGGCTTTGGCGGCAGTGCCTTTATCTTCTATCAAAATGAAAAATACCAGCCAGGTACCCACGCTTAATACAAACTGCAAAGTGAGGGGCGTGGCTACCTTTATGATTTCCCTTGTTTTTATTTTATCATAGGTGTAGTTTTTTAACAGGGAATATTGTTTTTGTAAACCCGTTTTATACAATACGATAAACACTACCACAAAGCCAATTGCCTCTGAAATTACGGATGCGAGTGCAGCGCCATTAAAACCCATTTTTGGAAATCCCCAGTTGCCAAAAATCAACAGGTAGTCGAGCAGGATATTGAGCAGGGCTTCGGCGATAAACCCGATCATCAGGTAGCGGCTGTTGAGTGAAGATATCAAAAAGGCATTTCCCATTTGAAAGAGGTATAAGAAAGGCAGCCCTAAAATCCTGATCCTTAAAAAACTCATTTCTTCGGGGTAAGACCCGGGAGCAGCGACCCGCTGCATGATATAGGGGGCTAAAAACCAGGTAACCAATATGCCTGCCGCCGCAAATTGTAAACTGATCCGCATACCCTGGACCAATATGATTTTGAATGCACCCGTATCGCCGCTTCCCGCATACTTTGAAAAAACAGATTGCATTCCATTATTAAGCCCATGGCCGGCTACCGCGAAAATCAAATAGAATACACCGGTAATACCTGCATTGCCCAATGCTTCCGTGCTTAGATTGCCTAAAAAAATACTGTTGGTGAGCAAATTGATCTGCGGAATCAATAATGCGAGTGTGATTGGTAAAGCGATTGAAAGTATTTGTGAATAGGTGACCTTTACTTTTAAATCTTTTATTGTGCCTTCACTTTCCATATGTCGGTAAAAATATCTTATTTTGCCTGCTTAAATAAAACTTTTGAACCTATCATTTCATATACAACCCGATATTATTAATACAACCAACGCAGATCTTTATATAGAGATCAATGCACAGGGGCTGTCCTATATCATTTTGGACAACGGCATTTGCCTGGCTTTGGTAATTTATCATTTTAATTCGGGCAGTTCGGTTGAAACCGCCGCAGGTTATATTCATGAGGTTATTAAAGAACAACCTGTTTTACAACAAAAATTTAATAAGATCCATATCATATACGGGTATGTGCCTTCCATTTTGGTACCACAGGAATTTATGGATGGTACGGATATCAATGCCATGCTTGAACTGGTATATGGTGATGCCAGCGAAAGAATAACAAAGGCCGACTTCATGCACCGGCACGCAAGACACAATGTATATGGCATTCCCGTGGTAATTGAACAGGTAATTACCCGGTATTTTGGATTTGCCGGGTTTACACATCTTTTTTCTTTATTACCGGATGTTGTAAAGCAACCTGGCAATCATTTGTATTGCATTTTTAGCACAGGACAACTGAAAGTACTTTTGATAAAAGAAGGTAAATTACAGGTAATGCAAAACTATTCATATAAAACACCTGAAGATGTGGCGTATCACCTTCTGAATCTTTGTAAAAGTTTTGAGGTTAATGTGAACGGCCTTAAAGTACGCCTAAGTGGAATGATAGATGAAAGCTCTGCTTTATACAGTGAAATGTATAAATATTTTCTACAATCAGAGTTGGATGCATTGCCGGACCAATTTCAATATCCTGAAGAATTCAATGAATACCCGGCACATTATTTCAGCCATTTATTCGCTATAGCTGCATGCGTATAATCAGCGGCATACATGGTGGCAGAAGAATTAACCCGCCTGCGAAAATGCCTTATACCAGGCCTACCACTGATATTGCCAAAGAAGGGCTTTTTAATATCATACAGAATAACCTGGAAATTGAAGCGCTTACAGTGCTGGATCTTTTTGGCGGCACGGGCTGTATCAGTTACGAGCTGGCCAGTAGGGGAGCAGCGGATATAACGATCGTAGAGAAAGATAATCAGATGTATGATTTTATAAAAAAAACAGCAGAGCACCTGGGCTTTACCAATTTTAAAGTAGTAAAAGCGGATGTGTTTAAATTTATAGAATCGGCTGTGGGGCAGTATGATTTTATTTTTGCCGGCCCGCCCTATGCGCTGGCAACGATTGATGATTTGCCTAAAAAAATAATTGAAAAAAAGCTGTTGAAGCCGGGAGGATGGTTTGTACTGGAGCATACACCCCGCAATGGTTATAAAAAATTTGCGCATTATAAGACAGAACGGAATTATGGAACCACTATTTTCTCTATATTTATCATGTAATGTCAATCCGACAATTATTTTATCCCTGGTCGGTTGTCGTTGTATTTAGCTAATTTCCATTGCCTGTGTAAATCCGTGTATTTCCTCCTGAATATTTCAGAATGGAAAAAAGCGAACCCAATTATTATCATTTCGAAGTAACTGCAAAATGAAAAAAGAATACATCCGGACATTTTATAAAGAAAAGCGTGCGACACTTTCCCCGCATTTAAAAGTAAAGTTTGAAGATCTGTTACTGAAAAAATTTCAACAGTTAGCAATTGATATTCCTTCCCTAATAATGACTTACTCACCAATTAAAAATTTAAACGAGTTTGATCCTCAGACTATTACTGACTATTGTTACTTTAAAAATCCAGGCCAGCATTTATTTTATCCTGTAATGGTGGATGGAAAAAAGCAGCCTGAAATAAAATCGGTAATAATAGACGATGAGACTGTTTTTAAAACTAATCAATACGGGATAGAAGAACCCATTGAAGGTATTGATATGTTCCCTGCGGAAATTGACCTGGTTATAGTACCATTATTATGTTTTGATAAAAAGGGAAACAGGGTAGGGTATGGAAAGGGGTATTATGACAGGTTTTTAAAGCAATGCCGGAAAGATTGTATAAAAATAGGATTTAGTTATTTTGACCCGATAGACCAGGTGGAGGATATCAATAAATTTGATGTGAAACTGGACTACGGTATTACACCTGATGCTATCTATCAATTTTAGTGATTGGATGTTTTCGTTATACTGCACAAGGGGTAAAATAGTGATCTTGTGCAATCCTTAGTAGAAAGAAATTACAGTAGTGATTCAACTTTATTAACTGCGCAAGCGTTAAAAAAGTGAGTCACGGTTTTGTTGTCCGAACGAAGAAGCAGCCACGGGCATCATCGTTGCGTCGCACTCGTGTACTGAATACCATTGGGGATCTTTAATTGTGTTATAAATTAAAATACACATTGAATTTTTAAGATTATCAGCTAAATCACATTCGCTGTTTTACCCCTTGCACAGTATAATTACAACAAGGGTAAAATTTAAAGGTCATTTATTTTCAAAGAGCGAACTGTTTTTTAAAAAGGGAGGCATAATTTTAACACCCTGTTTTGCCCCCGGCCCCGCTGGTTAGCGGGGAGTTCTTCTGCCAGTTCATAAACTGCGCCTGATGAACCGCTCAACATAACGCCATTAAAGATCCACAATGGTATTAAGTACAAGAGGGCGTCCCGAGGCAGCGCACAAAACCTTACTCGGGATAAATAACGCAACGATGATGCTCATTGCTTCACTGCCTGGACAAAAATTTTTCTTCACTTTTTTATCTTTGTTGCAGTATAATGTTTACACGAATTATAAAACACTAATGAATAAAGAAACAAGCCCTTTATTCATTCATGTTATTAATAGTAAACCAATTTATTGTTTATATGCGCTATTTTAAAAATTCCTGACAACTTAACCATTTAACACCTCAATATTCCATCATTGTTAAAGAGCTTCCGATATTTATTGCTTCCATTTTCATTTGTTTATGGAATAATCATTAGTGTACGAAACTGGCTTTTTGATAAGAACTATCTAAGGTCCTCCGCATTCAATTTTCCCATCATTTGTATTGGCAACCTTGCCGTAGGAGGTACCGGTAAAACGCCCATGGTAGAATATCTTATCCGGATATTGAAAAATGATTATGCAGTGGCTACACTTAGCCGTGGATACAAAAGAAAAACCATGGGCTTTGGCATCGCCAATGAAAATACAACCGCACTCGAAATAGGCGATGAACCGATGCAGTTTCATTTGAAATTTCCTGAAATAACCGTATCCGTTGGCGAAGAGCGTTTGGAGGCCATACCGCAATTGTTGCATGACAAGCCAGGTACCGAAATCATTATTTTAGATGATGCTTTTCAGCACCGCACGGTTAGGGCGGGGCTCAACATATTACTGACTGATAATGAAAACCTTTACAGCAGGGATTTTTTGATACCTGCAGGAGATTTGAGAGATACCCGGCAAAGCGCCAAAAGAGCGGAAATAATCATAGTTACAAAATGCAGGAGCAATTTAACCTTCGAAGAAAGAGACAGTATAATAGAGGAATTAAATCCCATGCCCGGCCAATCAGTTTTTTTTACGGAAATATTGTATTCCCAACCTTATCACCTGTTTAGCAAAAATGCTTTTACAATTACACCAGGTATTGAGTTGTTGCTGGTTTGTGGAATCGCAAACCCGAAACCATTGCAGGAATTTCTTACCCCACAGGTACAGTCTTATGATATGTTGCGGTTTCCGGATCACCATATATTTTCTATTGGCGATATGGAAGAAATAAAAAAACAATTTGAAATGATGCCATCAGCGAATAAGATCATTCTTACTACGGAAAAAGATGGTGTGCGTTTGCGGAAGTTTGAAAATGAACTGAAAGATTTTCCTATTTATGTAGTACCCATCCAGCATTCCTTTATGTTTAATGATGCCGGGCTCTTTTACAAGCTGGTAAAGGATTTTGCGGGTTCTTTTACCCACAATATTTAGAATAATATGCTTTGCCCGAGGCAGCGGTTCACATCTTTTGACGATCCAAATCAGGCAAATCAAAAAAATCAGTTTCAATCAGCGGTTCAGACATTTGTATTTACTTCGCTACTGCTATTTTTACTTTTTTGTTTTTTATCTTTTCGTCTTTTATCAATTCCAGCAGTTCGCCCACTTTCAATTTTCTTACTGCCACGAAGGAGAAAAAATCCTTCACTTCAATCAGGCCGATATCCTCCTTCTTTAATCTGCCCATTTTTGATAAAAATCCTACGATATCTATCTTATTGACTTTGTCTTTTTTACCAGCGGCAATAAAGAGGGTACTCCATTTTGGTTTCTCTGGTAATTCAAGTTTTTCGGGTAATATTATTTCCTCCACATTCCCCGTAATATAAGCGGGTAGCTTTTCTTCTTCAGATAAGATCAACACGGATTTACCGCCCGCCTCCATACGTGCTGTTCTGCCATTTCTATGCAAATACACATCCGCGGTAGCTGGTAAATGATAATGTATAATATATTTGATATCCGGTATATCCAAGCCACGTGAGGCAAGATCCGTAGTTACCAATACATTGGAAGTGCCGTTCTTGAATTTGCACATAGCGCTTTCCCGTTCCTGTTGCTCCATACCGCCATGGTAAAAAACATTTACAATGCCTTTGTCTTTAAGCAGGTTACTGGTGCGTTCTACCGATTCCCGGTGGTTGCAAAATACGATCATTGACTTGTTGCCGATCATGCAGATTAACCTGAAAAGCGTATCCGACTTATCCTTATCCGGTGAAATAACAGTCATGATCACCAGCTCATCCGCTTCATCTTTTTCAATTACCGCAGATAAAAAATTCAATCTTACCGGTGACCTGAAACCAATAAAGTCGGGGATGCCAACCGATTCGGTAGCGGAAGTCAATATTCTTTTTTTTACGGAAGGCAATGAACCAATAATAAAAGTCATTTCTTCCTGGAAACCCAGTTCGAGCGATTTATCAAACTCATCCAAAACCAGTGTAGTAATTTCTTCCAGCGCAAAATTATTGCGCCGGATATGATCCGCAACACGGCCCGGGGTACCAATGATCACAGCAGGCGATTGCTTTAAATTATTTTCTTCCGTTTCTCTTTTATGGCCTCCATAGCAACAGGTCACTTTATAGCCAGTGGACATTTTCCTGAAAACCTCGTCAATTTGTATCGCCAGTTCCCTTGAGGGAACGAGGATCAGGGCCTGTACTTTTTTAAGCTCCGGGCTTAGTAATTGAACAATTGGCAGTAAGTAAGCCAGGGTTTTTCCTGATCCGGTGGCGGATAATAAAATTACATTGTCGTTTTCTTCATTTGCTTTAATGGATGCCTGTTGCATTTCATTCAAAGCATCAATTTTAAGATTGGAAAGGATGGTATCCGGGGATATATTATTTGTTTGCATGGCGGCAAAAGTAGGTTTTGTTGGAGGAAGGGCAAAAAAAGAGGGTGCCGGGTAGATATTCTCATTTAACAAGTTTAAAATTCCTAGCGATTATGGTATAAAGTAGCTTTTTATTACAGAGTGATGAATGATGAAGTAATTTTAAAACCTGCCTTTATCAGACAGGTTCTTGAAATTTGATCCTTACTCATAAAACCTTTGCTAACCACATAAAAAAATTTCTCATAGCTACAAAAAGGAATAATATAATAAGTCCATTATAAATATCTTTAAGAGTACTAGTTAAATGTCTACTTGCATCAAAATAAAAATGATTCATTAGATAACTTATGCTAGCTGGTAAAATGAAATATATAAATCCTTTTA
>JANOTW010000956.1:0-6354 GCA_031416575.1 Ferruginibacter sp. | reverse complement strand
AATGGCTTCGCTAAATTGTGTTACATCATTTGCTTCTTGCTTTATCAGGTGTAATACCAGCCGCAATGCTGTTTTTTTTCCGATGCCGGGAAGTTTGGCGAATTCGTTTACCGCATTTTCTAAAAGAGAAGAAGAAAAAATCATGGCGCAAAGTTAATTGATAATGGTATAATTGATAATTGATAATGGGATAATTGATAATGGTAAATTAAATGGCTGTTTGTATAAGCGGTGATATATCCAAAGGGAAAAAATTATCAATTATCCATTAATTAATTATCCATTAAATTAATTATCCATTAAAATAATTATCCATTATAATTTTATATCCCGTTCATTATCCCAATTGGCTTTGATGTTTAAATTATTATCAAGGGTGATGGCTTTTTCGGGTTGTATTTTTTTTGTGTAATTACCCGTGTCCCAAACACCGTTGTTATTGGCATCGAACAAAATCCGCAGTTCATATTCACCCGGAACAAATAATTTATCAATCCATTGTGAGGTAGTAATGGGGAAAGATCTATAAATCTCTTCGCCTTTTACAAATTGTAATACCGGGTGATTAGCGGCTGCCAGATTGCTAAAGCGAAGCGTGAGGCTACCATACTCGTTTTCTTTTTTTGTTATAAAGAGGATGGTATCCGATCTGGTTAATTCCAGGCCGGTTGAATCGCTGATAGCATCTTTACTTACAAGAAGGCGGTATTTGGTATCTTCTTTCCATTTTGTTTTGATGTGTATGTTTTTTTGAGTACTGTCAAGGTTAACCGTACCAACGATTTTATTATTGTTGGTATCGGTTAAAATTATTTTTTGAGGATCGAATGTCTTTAATGGCCTGTTAACAGTTAATACAAAATCGGTAAGCAGATCCTGTTCATTGTTGCTTAAATTGGTAGTGTATCTTAGCTTTTTATCAATCTGAAAGGCAGTTTTGGGAATACCCGAACCAGGTGTGCCACTTTTTTTTATATCTTTTTCTTCCGCATACGCATATAGGGTAACCGGGGAAGTACTGTCCGCTATTACCATTTCTGAATCGGCGAAGGCAAACAGTTCAATTTTTGAATTGTAGGTTTTGCCGCCATCCCCATCTTTTAAAGCATATACTTTATACTTACCTGCAGAAAGATTATTAAACGTAAAATTTCCTGCGCTATCCAGTTTGGCTACATAATCGGGCTTTCTTTTTTGTACCGTGGAGTCATCTGCATTCCGGTACAATAACACTATGAGGGTGCTGTCTTTTTTGCCTGTCTCAGCAATGATAACCTTACCGCTTAATTGTAAAGAATCAATCGTTTTACCAGTAGAAAAAACATATGTGAAATTTCTAAAAGGATTGCCTTCATTATTATCCCTGATGGAGTTGCCGAAATTAATAGCATAGGTGGTATTGGGAAGCAGGGTGTCTTTTAATTTTACCGTTACGGTTTTTAATTTAAAGTCCACCATGGGGTTGGTTTTTGGAAATGGGGAAACCAATACGTTGTTTTGCACATCCTGCACATCAATATATTCGTTAAAAACGAGTGTGATCTTATTGGCGGAAAAATTTGTGGATAACAATTTGGGGTTGGAACTTACAAGTATTGGAGGTAAGCTGTCCCTGGGCCCGCCGGTGGGAGTACCTATTTGTGCACAGCCCGTACCCAGGATTGAAATAAAATAGAAGAATAAAACAAAAGCAATGGCATAAAGTAAATGACTGATCTTCATTTGATGTTGTTAAGTTGCAAACTTAGGCTCTTTATGTTATTTGCGGTAGTTTGTAAATCATAAAATTGGCTTAATCCCGCGGCCCATAATACTACTTATCATGCAGGCGATTTTATCAGGGGGGTCACATTTTTTTTTCAGTTCAGGCATGTGGTTGGTAATTCCCGCAATCTCTTCGCTGACCGAATTATATGATTTTATAACTGGCTTGTAAATGTTTCAAGGCAAGGTGTGTACATCCGGGGCCCCCGGCAGTTAATCTATTTTTAAAATAAGGAAACTTTAATAGTCTCTTGTTGTTATACGATCAAAGCAAAAGCACGTGGCTTCATCAACATCATTTTAAAGTAATTGAAGGTGGAGTGGAGATGACGGATATTGTGCATTACAAACTGCCATTGTGGTTTTTAGGTGATACAACCAACAGCCTTTTTGTAAAAAAAAACTCAAAGTGATCTTTGATTACCGCTATAAGAAAGTAGAAAAACTCTTCCCTCATCCCCTAAAGAGCAATTTATTTAGTTGAGAATTTTTTTGTGGACAGACATTTGTTTTTTAATCAAACATCGCTGTGTTATCAAAATTCCGATTCATCGGAACTCACTTGTACGATATGCCTTTGGGGAACTTTAATGAACGTGGTAACGCTTAACTTATATTTCACAACAGGTAAATTTGTGAATTTTGTTTTGTTCGATAACCAAATAAAATAGCCCGGTTTTTAATTTAAAACGCAATTAAAGATCCCCAATGGTATTAAGTACAAGAGGGCGATGCAACGATGTTGAGCATGGAAATAAAGTTTGGACAAAAAACTGTATTGCGAAATCCCGATTTTTCGGGAATGCCCATTGCTTAACAGCCTGGACAAAAAAATTTATTCACGTTTTCCGTTGCGAAGTATAATGACATTGCCCTAAAAGGGTGACAAAGAAGATGCCCCCTGGTTTAGAATATTTTTTGGACTATTAATACCTGGTTTAGGTTAAAGGCGGCATTAGCCCGGCATCCGTGTAATATACTTCTCCATCTGCTTTATCTGGTCGGCGATTTGTGGCGTTGTAGGTTTCAGCCCTTTTGCTTTTCTGAAATATTCCTTACCCGCCCTGAATTCTCTTTTATTTATCATGATGGAAGAAAGCTGTAAATAAGCGGCTGCTTCATTTTCTTTATCGGGTAGCCCTGACCGTATGGCCCCACGGATATAGGTTTCCGCCTGTCTCATATCGCCTTTTTGCATGGCCAGCATACCCAACTGCAATTTGTTGGCGCCCTCCGCCTGTTTCATCTGTCCGCCCATCAATCCGGTGCCATCGCCCATTAATGCCTGGCTCTTTTTTAAATTCTTTTCGGCGCCTTCAAAATCCTGATCTACCATATCAAGGTTTCCCTTTACGGTATAGTACACGGAACGGATCGGTTTTATCAATAAACCCGGGAACCAAATGGATGCCAGTACCTTTTTGGCGCCTTCCATATCCCCGGTTTCCATACATTCCTGTATCAACCGCATGGGGCCAAAAACAAAATGCCCCACAATTAACACTACTGCCGCCAGGTATAATACAAAGGATGGCCAAAACCCTGCTTGTATATTGGTGAAAATGGCCAGGGCCAACAGTGCGATGCCTATCCAAAGACGGTATTTAATAACTACGTTCAGCCACTTCATATTCTTAATAAATTAGGAGAGCAAAGATAAGGTTCGATTGGGGAATTTCGGTTGCCGATTTGAAATTGCCGCCAATAGCTGAAGGGAAATATCAAAACAACTTTACACCCGGATCTTTCTGTAAAATATTGGTGGTGGTGCAGGCCATTACTGTGATTGGAAAGACAGTTAGTAACTTAATATCCCGTACCTCAATAAAGACACAAACATACATTAGTTTACCACTATTGCTTTTCTGGCTGCAGGGGCTAACCTTTTTTTTATTAACTTGCGCCAGTTATTTTCAATTTATTAAACTTAATATACTGAAAATCAATAATTCGGTCCCGTAGTTCAATGGATAGAATAGAAGTTTCCTAAACTTTAGATGTGAGTTCGATTCTCGCCGGGACCACGATTTATAATTTATTAGCCCTGCTGACAGTACGTATGCAGGGCTTTTTTATTTTACTAAAGCAAGGTGAAGATATTTGGTGGCTGGACCACGGCGACAATACGCAAGCTAGCAGTCTCATAATCAAAATCTGGAATAACCTTAACACGAATGAGAAGAAGGAGCTGAAAGAAAAAGCTATGGCTTTCTTTCCGGAATTGTTTAGTAACAGTAGTGACAAATTTGGAAGATTGGCAATATGGCTTGTTACAAGAGAATCGGTTGTTTGCCCAAACGTGAGGGATTTATTTACAGCAGGCGGAAAAACAGATATCACAATAGGTCGTAAGACATACAAAAGCGTTCCAGGAATTTTCGCAACCTTGATTCATCACCTTCCTTCTATCGTCGGGATAATTATACAAACACCGGCAATTGAACTTTCGGAACATTGGCAAATCAAAACATCGGAGAAAATGAAACTTACGAACTGGATTGAACTTGTAACAAAAGAAGCAATGAAAATCCCGGATGCTAAGCATTTAGGCACAAGAGAAATAATTGAAAGGGCTTTACATGGCTGATGCGGGTAATATAAAACACGCCTTCACCCAAAATTTTATTTTCGTATATTCAACTGAAGGAATTTCAACTGGCTTTTTTAATAATTCCTGCCTCTTAAAGTTTTACAGCCTTCCCGGTGTTGGCCGATCTATAAATTGCTTCCACGATCCGGATATCCCGTAATCCTTCCTCACCGGGTACCAGCATGGGTTTACCTTGTTTAATCGCCATTGCATCATCATCCATTTGCCTCGCCTGTTGCCAGGGAACCTCGTATGGAAAATAAATTTCACCCAGGGGGCTTTTTCCTTTTAATCCATTGTAGCCGGAATAAGGAGCCATATTAATGGTTCCTTTTTCACAAGTGATGTCAAGGAAATTAACATTTTCACCAAAGCTGGTCTTAATGTCAGCCATTACACCACCTGGAAATTCAAGTGTTGCAATTGTTGTTTCATCAAGGCCATCTTTATAAATTTCGGGGCGGGTAGTAGAGGTCTTTGCGGATACAATCGTTATAGGTTCCATGCCGGTGCCCAGCCTTGCGCCTTGTATGGCATACACACCCATATCGTACAGCACGCCTCCACCCAGGGCTTTTGTTTGTTTCCAGTGGTTGGTTCGGTTATCACGGTAGCCCGCAGCGCAATTTAATTTTTGCACTTTACCCAGTAATTGCTTATTTACGATACGCCTGTATTCGATGGTATGCGGTTCATGTTGCAGGCGGTAACCAATCGCTAAGGATCTTTTATTTTTTTTGCAGGCATCAATCATGTCCTGGCATTCCTTCGGCGTCATGGCCATTGGCTTTTCGCACCATACATGTTTGCCTGCACTGGCAGCCCTTATCACATATTCCCGGTGCATGGATGGAGGAAGTACCACATACACGATATCAATATCAGGGTTATTGGCAATTTGATCAAAGTTTTGATAATTGTAGATGTTCTTGTCAGGAATATTATATTTTTTCTTCCATGTTTCAGCCTTGGATGGGGTACCCGTAACTATGCCTGCCAGGTAGCAGTCCTTTGTCTGTTGCAGTGCCGGCGCCAGTAAATCAGTACTGTAGTAACCCAACCCTACCAATGCCACTCCCAACTTGTCTTTAGCGGGGCGGCCAGCCGATAACAATGTTTGGGGGGAATAAAGAATGGCAGCCCCACCCAATGCAAGGTTTTTGATAATTTTTCTGCGAGATAATTTATTCATGATCCAGGGTTTTAATTTAACGATAAAGTTTACAGTTGCTGTTTTTGCGCCATTTTATCTTTCGACAACAATATAATAAAATTATTTTATTTTTCTATCAGGTAACTAATAACTTTTTAGTAATGTTTCCTTACAGAATGAGGTGGAAATGGGTTGGCGCTATCGCTATAAAAAATTGCCGCCTCTTTGGCTCTTTATTATACTTCGCAACGGATAAAAACATGAATAATTTTTTTTATCCAGGCTGTGAAGCAATGGGCAGCATCGTTGCATCGCCCTCTCCTATACAACCATTCTTTTTTTTGTTGTCCAAGCAGAAGTATTTCATGGCGTCATCGTTGCATCGCCCTCTTATACTGAATACCATTGGGGAACTTTAATTGCGATATGATGGGCGGTTCATCAGGCCCCAGTTAATGAACTGGCAGAAGACCTCCCCTTTTGGAACATCCCGATTTTTCGGGAAGGGGACGGGGGCAAAACAGGTCCTTCAAATTATGCCTCCTTTTAAAAAACAGTTCGCCCTTTTAAAGGGTGCATTTCAAATTTTCGCCTCACTTATCAAGGCCGTGGTCGGTGGGACACCGCCCACGGCTGGCTGCCCCTGGCTGGTGTTCCACCAGCCAGCGAAAATTTGAATTGCACCCCTTTGAAAATGAACCCCCTCTAAATTTTGAAGTTGTAATTAGCGAAACATCAGCCGCGGCTTATTTGGGTACTCTTGTACCGCATACCTTTGGGGATCTTTAATTGCGTTTTAAACTAAAAACCGGGCTATTTATATTCCAACCGGGTTTTTATGGAAGCC
>JANOTW010000955.1:0-2142 GCA_031416575.1 Ferruginibacter sp. | reverse complement strand
CTGAGGGTTTCCTTCTAAGATCACTCTTTTTAAATGTCCCCTAAACAGGCTATCGTATATATATTACTTAGTAAAAATTGTGCCAGGATTTTTGCAGCCGCTAATAAAAATTATTGAGAAAATGTTTTCACGAAAAAAATTATTAAATGAGTAATTTTTTCCCAAACTGCCGATTCATTCCAGAGGGGTTGCCAACCTTGGCAAAGCCTCTGGAAAAATAAGGGTTTATGGAAGGTTGGCATTCATAGCAATATCTTTTTTGTCCGGGCTAAGAAGCTTTGTGGAGCATCGTTGCATCGCCCTCTTGTACTGAATACCATTGGGGATCTTTAATTGCGTTATACCGGGCAGTTCATCAAACGCAAATAATGAACTGGCAGAATATCCCTTTTTGGAACATCCCGACCTGTGCCGACTTTTCGGCATTTTTCGGGAAGGTCAATGTCATATAGTTAAGGTATAATATCACTCTGCCGCAGCGGATTTAAAATTTCTAAAATAATGACAGCCCGTTGGCTAACGGGCTTTAAATCCCGTAGGGATGATATGATTGTGGAAATTGAATTACAAAATACAAATCCAAATCCGCCGCGGCGGAGTGAAATTGTTGGTTACAAAAAATCCCTTAACTAAATGGCAACTTGCCGTTATTTGGAACTTTTACCGTCTCCAACATTCCGAAGCGCCGCACTTGTACCCAAAAAACCTTGAATGAATTAAGAGCTAAAAAATTGAATTAGCCCCCAACCTCTAAAGGGGACTTATTCGAATACGCTATAAAAATTAGAAATATTTTCATCGGATAAAGAGAAAGGCCATCATAGTTGATCTGTTTTATTTTATTATGCGTAAGTACGGTGAACGATAATTCAATAACCTCTTCAGAAGTATTATCGGGTTCCGTATTTTAAATTCAATTCATCTAATAATACGCCGGCGGCAGTATCTCCCTGCAGCGCAGCTTCCATCAGCAACTTTGATCCTTTGGGTATATCATAAGTAAAGCTACACCCCTGGTAACCTTTTTGTTTTAAAGCAATGCTGTCACCGGCGAAGGCATATAAAAACCCTACCGTCCTTTTAGCCGGCGCATATCCCCTGGCGGCAGCCCGCCTTAAATAATCTACCGCTTCTATACAATTACTTTTATCATTCTCATTTAACAGGGTAAGATTACCATACTCATACATTGCTTCCGGTATATCCTGAATAGCAAGGCTCTTGTAAATTAATCTTGCTTCTTCTACCCGTCCATTCATTAAAAAAACCCTTCCTTTATTCAACTGCAGGCTTTCTTCGGCATTGGGAATGTTTTTATTTAAAGTGGCGGTATTGATAGCGCTATCATTTTGCTTTAAATTATTTTTTTTGTTAAACAAAAGATTAATGATAAATCCAAGTAACACCAGTGCCAGAAAAATGATCACTATATTTTTACCGCTAAAGAATTTTGTTTTAACAACACCAGTATTATAAAAATTACCCTGGAGGGTTTCATTTACGCTATTATTTAATTTTTCAAAGTGGGCGATTTTTTGCAGGAAAGCCACTTTTTCTTTTATTAATTTTTCATTTTCCTGCTCCAGCTTTGCAATCCTGCCTGCCCCCCACTCTACATTGCCTGCCGCTAAAATACTGTTGCGCACGATATGCTCATGTAATTCAATCCCATTTGAAAAACGATCTCCGGGTTTTTTTTCGAGGCACTTGTAAACCATACTCAGCAGCCATTGCGGCACCTGCATTTCATGCTCCTTTTTTTCCTTGCCCCACAATTGCGGCAGATGCTGCTGCCTCAATGAAAGCAGGTTGGGGGGCAATGTTTCCAGATGTGAAACCATCACCGTATTGCGGGCGGATTCGCCATTGTCTCTTAAATTAAATGGAACTGTACCAGACAATATCTCAAATAAGATCACGCCAAAACTGTAAACCTCCGTTTCGAAAAGCAACTGGCCCTCATGTTGCTCCGGCGCCATAAATTCAATAGCGCCCGCCTGGCGCAAACTGGTTCGCCGTTGCTCATCCGACATTACAGACAAACCAAAATCCAGTAAAACATAATTGCCTGTACGGCTGTTGAATTTTACGTTATTACTTTTTATATCACCATGCTTTACATCCGCCCTATGGCAATGCGCC
>JANOTW010000954.1:0-2677 GCA_031416575.1 Ferruginibacter sp. | reverse complement strand
ATTAAAGATCCCCAATGGTATTAAGTACAAGTACCCAAATAAACCGCGGCTGATTTTTCGCTCATTATAACCTGAGTAAAAATACAGGTCATTTATTTTCAAATGGCGAACTGTTTTTTAAAGGGAGGCATAATTTGAAGGCCCTGTTTTGCCCCCGGCCCCTGAAGGAGAGGTCTTCTGCCACTTCATTAACTAAGCTTAAAGAACCGCCCAGTATAACGCAATTAAAGTTCCACAATGGTATGTGGTACAAGAGGGCGATGCAACGATGATCCTCGTAGCTTCTTAGCCGGGACAAAAAAGATAAAAACATGCACTGCTAAAGACCAGGTGGCCTGTATTTTATACCCCTAACCTTACACAAACTGAAATAAAACCTATTTACTTTATATACCTTATTTACTTTATTTACTTTATAAACCCTATTTACTTTATATACCTTTTTGAGCGCCTACCGTTTACCTCAGTACCATTTGCCTGTCCGCATCTAACCTTACCAGTATAAAAATAAGCATTGTAAAAGTTAATAAGGAAGATCCTCCGTAGCTTAATAATGGCAGGGTAATACCAATAACCGGTGCCAGGCCAACAGTAACACAAATATTTACGGCTACGTGAAAGAAAATAATACTGGCTACACAATAAGCATATACCCGGCTGAATGTACTTCTTTGCCTTTCGGCGAGGGTGATAATGCGAAAGATGAGGCCCATATACAACAACATCAATAAGGTACTTCCCCAAAAACCAAAATTTTCACCTACGGAGGTAAAGATAAAATCGGTGTGCTGCTCAGGCACGAAATCGCCCTGCGTTTGTGTTCCTTTTAAAAACCCTTTACCTAATAACCCACCTGACCCAATCGCTATTTTCGATTGCTTTACGTTGTAATTCTGCTGTTCACTTTTTTTCTGTTTTGCCTTTTGTTCTTCCAGGTTAATAAGATCGGCTGTATTTTTATCAGCAAAAGGATTGTCAACACCTACCATGCTAAAAATCCTATCCGCCTGGTATGGTTTAAATACATGCTTGAAAGCAAAGGGTACCACTACCCCTACAAACGCCGAACAAAAAGCCCATACACTTACAACCAACAACAGCACCTGGCTATTGCGCTTTATTTGCCTGCGGTTAAAATAAATAAAAACAGCCCCCAATACGGCAAAAGCAATCAATAAAACAGTGGTAGAAAACAGCAGGGATGCTATCAGCAAAACCGCCATTGCCGCGCCTGTGATAAGATACCCGGGTGGCAATCCTTCCCTGTACATGGGGATGAGGAAAGCAAAGTAAACTAATGCCAGGCCTGTTTCGCCCTGCATGATGGACAAAGCAGCAGGTGCGAATGAAATGGCTGCCGCGATTATTTGCGATTGCGGCTTTCTGAAATTCATATCGGGCATAGATAAATATTTCGCCAATGCCAGCGAAGTAAATATTTTGCATAGCTCTACTGGTTGCAGGTTCATAAACCCCAATGGTATCCAACTCTTTGAACCTTTTATTTCTTTACCCACCACAAAGGTTGCCAATATCAGCATGATACCCACCAGGTAAGAAATATTCGCCATTGCAGTAAACAGTTTGCTATCTGTTAGTAAAATAAATGTGGCCAAAACTATACAGGCGATAAAATAGAAAAACTGTTTGCTGTAATTTTTTTTAAACCCTAAAAAACTTTCTATCACTCCGTCAACCGTGCGATATTCAACTGAAAAAATACAAAGCAACCCAATCATTACAAGTATGGCATAAAGCCATACCAATACCCAATCAACACCTTTTCCTATGGCTGGATTTTTTTGATACATAAATTTTAAAGCCCCTCTCCTCATTTAAACTTTCCTGTAAGAATAAATGCCTACATTGAAAGCCGCCTGGTTATTGGGGTATATTTATTGAATCGGCCGCTTCCGGTCTCTTTTTTTTATCCGGCAATATCGCCTCTACCTTTTCTAATCGTTTATTATTATTACTATCCTTTTTGGGTAGTTCCTTTTTTGATTCTTTTTCCTTTTTTATTTTATCCATTGCATCTGCTTCGTCATCCGCATCCAGGCCAATGGTATCCTTTACTATCTTTATTTTTCCTTTGGAGATCAAATACGCTGAATCCTTTGCGTGCCTTAACGAATCCATTCTACGAAGTTCTTTATAAATCCTCGGGGGAATCAGGTTCAGGTTGGATATTTGCTCCACTTTTTCTTTTCGGGCTTTATCCACTATTGAATCCTTCAGGTATTTCTCTATCATTAAGCTGGCGATAGGTGCGGCGGAGGTAGAACCAAAACCCGCATTCTCACATATCACCGCAATGGCGATCTTTGGATTGTCCCGGGGAGCAAATGCGGCGAAGAAGGCATGGTCTTTTTGTTTTACGCCATTATAAGAATTTTCAACGGTACCCGTTTTACCACAAACTACTACTCCGGGTACCTGGGCAAATCGTCCGGTTCCGCCATCCATTACCCCCTGCATGCCATCGTGCACGGCTTCAAAAATGCTGTCACCTATTTCAAGGGGATGGTGTTTTTCCTTAAACTTTGCCAGCAGTCCGAATTTATCGCCCCCTTCAATAGAATCAACCATGTGGGGAGTAATGAACCAGCCCTTGTTAGCGAGGTAAGCCATTTCATTGGCTACCTGCAATGGCGTGGTTTCTACCTCACCCTGGCCG
>JANOTW010000953.1:0-6783 GCA_031416575.1 Ferruginibacter sp. | reverse complement strand
TATATTACCGAAAGTTTTAAAAAAGAGCTACGCGAAAGTTTACAACTTGGTGATAAAGTAGGATATTGGTTAAATTATTCCATCTATTTTCTTGGTAAACAGTTAAAGGGTGGGTATCCATTGCGCAAACTTGCGCTATTTCGTGTGGGGGCCGGTGAATATGAAAGGATTGATGAGGATCAATGGAGCAAATTGGACATGGAAGTACACGAGCATCCAATACTGGAAGGTGAAGTGGGTGTTATAAACAGTAAGATTGATCACCAGGATTTTCGCGGGGTATCGCATTATGTGATCAAGCACAATGAGTACGCTTCCTGGGAGGCGGGAAGATTCATGAAAATGGCAGGTGATCCTGCAATCTCATCAAAATGGACCTGGAAGCAGCGATTAAAGTACCGGTTAATGCGCAGCGTATTAATTGGCCCGGCTTATTTTTGCGGCAGCTTCTTTTTGTTAGGTGGCTTTCGGGATGGTGCAAGGGGATGGGCATTCGCTGTTTTGAAAATGTCCTATTTTACGCAGGTATATTGCAAAATACGAGAAAGCAAATATCTTTTAAACTTGGATCCCCATCAAAAACCTTGATGTTGTCAGGGAAGTTCAGGCTCCTATACTGCGCAAGTTTTAAAAAAGTAAGTTACAGTTTTGTTGTCCCAACTAAGAAGCAGCTATGGGGATCATCGTTGTGTTATCAAAATTCCGATTCATCGGAACTCACTTGTACCGCATACCAATGTGGATATTTAATTGCGTTATAAATTAAAACAACAGTTCATCTTTTAGCTTATCCAACAAATAAAATTCACTGTTTTGTTCCTTGCGGAGCATACAATATTGAGAACTTATTTCACATTCTACGGCGGGTATCATTGTAAAATAGTGTATTGTTCATTATGAATGAAAGCAGTAATAAAAGAATACTACTTATTGGAGGAAATTTTTCTCCGGAACTAACAGGTATTGGTAAATATAACGGCGAAATGATTGATATGCTGGCAAGCCAGGGGTACCATTGCACGGTGGTTACCTCTTTTCCATATTACCCGCATTGGAAAGTACAGGCGCCTTACACAAAATCTTCCGGTTGGTTTAAAAGGGAGCTTAAGATTCCTCCTGGCAATGGTTCAAACTGCATAGAAATTTTCAGGTGCCCTCATTATATTCCGAAAAAACCTACGGGTTTAAAAAGGATCATATCTGATTTCTCTTTCTGTTTTGCTGCGTTCATAAAAATTTTTCAACTTCTCTTTACGAAAAAATATGATTTTGTATTGGTCGTGGCCCCACCATTTCAATTAGGGCTGCTGGGTATTTTGTATAAAAAAATTAAAGGCGCCAGGTTCCTCTACCATATACAGGACCTTCAGATAGATGCGGCAAGGGATTTTAAATTGATCAAATCGAAATTTATTATCAGCCTGCTTTTGAAAGTAGAAAAGTATATTCTTAAAAAGGCGGATACAGTTAGCAGCATTTCGCAGGGGATGATAAAAAAAATTGAAATGAAGCACCAACGGGAAATTGTGTTTTTTCCTAACTGGGTTGATACCGGAATATTTTTCCCTTTGCCCGAAAAAGAAAAACTGAAAAGTGAATTTTATTTTGAGACATCCGATAAAATTATACTTTACTCGGGCGCCATTGGCGAAAAACAGGGATTGGAAGCAATATTGGAATCTGCAAAGTCACTGGAGCATCACCCAAACTTAAAATTTGTGATTTGTGGTTCAGGGCCCTATAAAGAAAAGTTGTTGGAATTAAAAGAAATCCAAAACCTCAGGAATGTTATTTTCCTTCCATTGCAGCCCTTTGAGAAATTGAACTGTTTTTTAAATATGGCCGATATCCACCTGGTACTACAGAAAGCCAACGCAGCAGACCTGGTAATGCCTTCAAAACTAACCGCAATATTATCGGTGGGCGGGGTAGCCATCATTACGGCAAATGAAGGTTCAAGTTTATATGATGTGGTATCTTCCCATAAAATGGGAATATTGATTGAGCCGGAGAATTCATCCACTTTAACTGCGGCTATTAATCATACGTTGAAAAATAATGATGATACCATCCAACAAAATGCACGTTTGTATGCTGAACAGTATTTATCAATAGATGGAATATTCCGAAAATACGTTGTCAATATGCAATAACATCGCAGGCGATCCTTCCGGGTTTAATAACCCATTACCAGGTTTTTATTATTATTCACCTATAATAAATACCCTTCAAAGTAATATTTTACATTAGCATACGTTTTTATATTTGAAGTACTTTTTTAAGATGAGAAATGAATTTGATCATATCAAAATCTGGTAATTTAAACCTGGTTTTATTTACGGTTCCTTTTATTTTTTAAAATGACTAACTTAAAAAAAATGATTTCTTTCTTTAAAAATTTGTAACAAGAAATTTATGATTTTAACCTCTACATTTTCCTGGAAATGAATATTACCTATACCAACATTTTTAGATTTTTCTTTGCTCTTGTAGATTTCCTGGCAATCAATATCATCCATTTAACCCTTTTATTGAATTTAAACCGTGTGCATGGCAATAATTCGAAAGAATATACAATACTTTTTATTGTAAGTAATATTGCCTGGTTAGGATGTGCATATATTTCCGGCCTTTATATTACCGACCAGTTCTTGAATTTTGAGAAGTTTGCAAAGCATACCGTTCAGGCATTCGCACTCTTTATTACTTCAATGTTATTATTTATATTTCTTTATAACTTTAATTACAGCCGGCTTTTTGTTTCGCTAAATATAATCGGCATTGGGGTGGCATTGCTCATAAGCAGGATCCTTTTTATATGGGGAGTAGCCTATTTTGGAAAGCAGGAGCGATTTAATAAGAAAATCGTACTGTTGGGATACAACGAACTTTCCAAGCAGTTGGTGAGTTACTTTTCTACCAACAGCAAATCCATTTCAATAGAAGGATATTTTGAAGATTATCATAATATTGATGAATTATCCGTTTTTCCAATACTGGGTAATCGTGATGAATGTGTTTCGTATGCAATAGAACACAATGTTAAAGAGATATATTCCACCATTTCTCCGGAAAAGCATTCATATGTATATGAATTAGCCCAAACGGCGGAGAGGAATATGATACGGTTTAAATTCGTACCTGATTTCAGGATGTTTGTCAATCGGAATATACATGTTGATATTATTGAAAGCATTCCGATTTTATCGTTTAGGTCCGAGCCGCTTGAAGACATCGTAGCAAGTTTCAAAAAACGGTTATTTGATGTACTGTTCAGTCTTTTCATCATTACATTTTTATTATCCTGGCTGGTGCCTTTATTGGCTATCCTGATAAAACTTAATTCAAGGGGCCCTGTATTTTTTATTCAGTTGAGATCCGGAAAAGACAACAAGAAATTCCAGTGTTTTAAATTCAGGACCTTGATGGTGAATGCTGATGCTGATTCAAAACAGGTTACCCGTGATGACAACCGCTTTACAAAACTGGGGAAATTTCTCAGGAAAACAAACCTGGATGAACTGCCACAGTTTTTAAATGTTTTGTTGGGCAATATGTCTGTTGTAGGGCCCCGCCCACATATGCTAAAGCATACGGAAGATTATTCCAGGTTATTGGACGAATACATGATACGGCATTTTGTTAAGCCCGGGGTTACGGGCTGGGCGCAGGTAAACGGTTTTCGTGGTGAAATAAAAGAAGAGGAACAACTACGAAAAAGAATTGAACATGATATCTGGTATCTTGAAAACTGGAGCTTGTGGTTAGATGTTCGTATTATCTTTATGACCTTGTACGTAACTTTTAAAGGGGACAAAAACGCTTTTTGATTCGGTATAGTTAGTAGGTTATTTTCTTATGGCTACAGCGTATAAATCCGCTGTCATTTATCGTATATGCTAAACTGGTAGAGGCAGGTTAACCAGTTCCATCATGAAAACAGTTAAGAAGGCCTCCCGTAAAAAATATTTTATTTATAGACAACATCCTGCTAAATAAATCAGCATCATTACGATAACAGTTAAATTAATCCTGTAATACTTGTGAGGTTGCTCCTTTCATAATTCTATCTGCGATTATTATTTTAAGTTCATCCCTGAACTTTCCTTTGTTTTTTCAATCAAGCTGCGTTAGCCCTAACGATTGCAAAGCGGTTGATTTTTCTTCCCTTCTTTTTTTAGTTCCCCTTTACTTTTTTATGCCACTTACCTGTTACAGGTATGCTGCATTACCTTTCCTAAACTATCCATCCTGGCGTATCTTTTATTGTATGAATGTATGTTGTATGTATTGAAACTTCCTGTATCCTTCTCATTATCCCATCTACTTATTTTTTAAGTAACTTTTTCTGCTGTCATTATTGTTTATCCTGTACAGCCATCCTCTTTTTATTTATTCTTCTCTAATTGCTTTTTCTTAAGTTATTTTTTTACGTAAAATAAGGTTCACATTCCGTTGAATTAAGAAGGGATATTATTCGTTAGCTGCGAACCTGCGTTTGTTATAGGGCAAGGTCTGAAAAGTTCAGAAAAAATAATGTGGATTTTAAGCATTATACCATTAGCTGGTGCTCTCGGCAGTGAGAGGTATGTCCTTTACATTTTAAATGTTTA
Organism: Ferruginibacter sp.; assembly: GCA_031416575.1. GTDB lineage: Bacteria > Bacteroidota > Bacteroidia > Chitinophagales > Chitinophagaceae > Ferruginibacter. The sequence goes on along the minus strand of JANOTW010000953.1, from coordinate 2,170 downwards.
TTGGTTTTCATTAACATGTTGGGGTATTAGTAAGATGCGGTTGTAGTCAACCACATTGCAAGTAAACGAAACTATAATAAAACTTGTTGAAATACTTCCCCCTTATTATCCTGTAAATCAGAAATCAGCAAAAAGTTTGCATCAATAAAAATATTTTTTCAATAAATTTTTTGCTTTTTGTATATTTTTTGCTATGACGTTTACAGGTTTTTATATGTCTTTTCGGCTCTTATATCCGGAATGAAATTGTTTTATAAATCCTGCTTTTTCAGTACACACGAAGCATTAAAAAATGGATGGACACCGGGATTGTAAATCAATGGGTGCCAGTCAATTGTTTTAACTTATGCGGTATAAACCTTAAAACGAAGTTGGTATATTAAGTTTAGGATGACCAGTTTAAAATACTGTGATAGCCTGCTTTCGAGAGGATAGCATTTTCAAAAACATCACTAAAAAGTATAATAATCTTTAGATAGAAAAACGCCTTCAATATATTAAAAATATCCACAAAATTTTACAATGGTATGGTTATTGTTAATTTGCAGAATCCAATATTATTTAACACTATTGTTTTTGAATTCAATTCCTATGATCAATTTATTACTGCCAAAACCAGCCTACCTGCATAATTCATACAATGAACATTATTCAATCCAACTTCGTAGCCGGTCAAATAAATCACTTTATTTATCGGGAAATATTTTTCCAATTCAATACGGGCATAATATTTTTTCGGAAGTCTTAATTGCCTTTCCTGGTTTTCAATTGCGGGAATTTACAAGTGGTATTTGGTCAGTCGAAAAAGTTTCTTTCTACAATTTCCAATCCTCACATAGCACTTCTATTCCTAATCGAATTAACAGGCCTATCCTTATAACTCTTTTTAGTACCCGCTTTTTAAAACAAGATGCTTCATTAGTGCCTACCTGAATAAGTTTACCCCTTCTCTTTAGTAATGCTTTTCATTAGCCGATCAGGCTTATGAAATTATTTTATTCCGAAGAAAGCATTACTCTATAAGCATACTTATATATTCTCTGAAAAGCCCTATCAGCCCATCATTGGATCATATACAGGATAGCTATGCACAAGTTCTAAAGCAAAATATCCGGTAATCATATTTGTACAATGTTTTAGAAGAATATCTACATACTAACAATGAATATAAAAGCGTTTTAAGAAATAATATTTACAGGACGTTACTGATAAATAATCCAATCCAATCCTATTTAAATAAATCTGAAACCGTGAAAAACCTATTTTTTAAGAAATTAATATTTCTTTTATTTATTTCCCTGAATGCTATTGCTCAGGATGGCAAATTTTCCTTTACCATTTCATCACCTGTTACTACCAGTGCAGGTGTCTTTAAAAACGACAGCATCTTAATAAGAACACTTTGGAATGATGAAAAATACAATGCTGGTACTTATACTAAATACTGGGATGGCAAAGATGATTACGGCAATACTATTCCATCACCAGATGCAAACTATAAGGTGAAGGTACTAACCAACAATGTTCAATACACTTGGCAGGGAACAGTAGGTAATTCATCCGACAGTATGAACGGGTCAACTAAACATAAAGGGTTATACCATTGCATGAGGGGGCTTGTTTTTGTTGGCTCTTATGGTTATTACTGTACAGGGTATGGTGAAGGTTGGCCGAGTATGGGAAAATTTCTTATCTCCTCTCCACAGAAAAGAATGGATATATATACGGGTGATGTCAGTAATGCTGATAATAACTATATAGCAAGTGATGGCGTGAATGTTTACTGGGGTGCTTTTGATTCCTATTCTGGTAACAATACATTTGTATATGCCTCAAAAGTGTCAGATGATACGGAAGTGGATTTCTTGAATGGGGTAGGTTATGCACCTGTTTACGGAAGGGTTTATGAAACTATAAGTTATTTAAACCAGGCTAATTCTATAATATCCGGTTTGGCCGTACAAAAAACAGGCAACTATTTATTTGTAGCCCGGTCTGGTTTAAACCAGTTACAGGTGCTTAATAAAACTACGGGTGCATTGGTGCAAACATTATCCTACACCACACCCAGGGGGTTGAGCGTTGACGGGAGCGATAATCTCTGGATGGCATCTGGAACAAATACGGTGGCGAAATATATTGTTAATGGAGATGGTACATTAACGGCTGC
>JANOTW010000952.1:0-12129 GCA_031416575.1 Ferruginibacter sp. | reverse complement strand
CAGCTTTCGACATACTCAAAAATGGTACGTATGAAACTGGAAGAATTTGATGAAGTGTTTGGCATTTTAGTGATAGGTCCGACGAGACCAAATAATTGTTATTTGCTTGCCAGGATTGGCATTGATACTGAACGCTTTGCCCCACCATCACCTGATCATTTGTTTTTTTATGGTTATCAAGTGATATCGTATCACAGGCAGGGAATGAGGTTGAGCGCCCTTTGCTTGTCCCCAAGCGCGGGTTTGGTCTATCGTGCTGGCCATGAGCCTATACAATTAAACAACCAAGCTCGAAACAATTTCAGGACCCCACCGCAGCGCTAACAGAATAGAGGATGAATGAGACCGTTAATCCAACGTCACCACTTGGTCGCGCGCATGCGCGCTAGTCTAGAGCGGCAGGGCTTTCCGCGTTTGCAGATGATGTTGTTGGTGAGTCTGACGGGGGCGGTGGGTTTTCTGGCGTCTTATACGCTGCTGGGGATGGGGCTGTGGCAGATGTGGTTGCGCTATCTGTTGGCGTTTGGTTTTGCGTATTTAGCATTTTTGGGTTTGCTGTGGTTGTGGCTGCGCACTCGGGGCGAAGATTATTGCGATGTCTCCGATGTGAGCGATGCGTTTACGCCGCGCGGCGGGCATGATTGCGCTAGTTTTCAGGGCGGTGGTGGTTCGGGTGGCGGCGGTGGCGCGAGCGGTAGTTTCGATACGCCATCGTTGCAGCCGGCTTCTGTCGATATGGCGGACGATGGCGTGAGCGATGCGCTCGGCGTGGTGGGCGATGCGGCGAGTGGCGCGGATGAGTTGGCGCTGCCTTTGATGGTGATTTTGTTTGTGGCGGCTTTGCTCTTGTCCTCGTTGTGGGTGGTTTATAGCGCGCCGCTGTTGTTTGCCGAGCTGCTAAAAACTGTATTGCGAAATCCCGATTTTTTTTGGGAATGCCATGAAATACTTCTGCTTGGACAACAAAAAAAAGAATGCTTGTATAGAAGGGTCCCGATACGCTACTCTATCGGGATAGACTGTCCCGATACGCATTCGCTATCGGGATTATCAATGCAACGATGCTCCACATAGCTTCTTAGCCCGGACAAAAAATATGGTTGTATAGAAGTGATTATTTTTCCTTTTTATTAAAAAGAGAAAATAACAAAATCATATTTGCCACTGAAGCTTAATTGAAATTCTAAAGCCTGGCCAATAATTTTTAGACGAAGCCCGGGAACTATTCCGGATTTAATGACAAAACCTTTTTATGAATTAATTAAAAAACTTTTTTTTATTAATTAATTAGCCCACATCTTTGCAACGGCAAATGAAAACAGCAAATTTAAATAGCAATAGTTGGTGGTGGCAGTCAATATTTTGATGTGTCGCAATGCTATTGTATGTATAAATATATTAAGGCCCCGACACAGTGTGTTGGGGTTTTTTAATTCCCGCTGATCCCCTAAAAAGGAATATGGGAATCGTAAAATAAATTGTTAATCGCTTAAATTTGAACAGGCACTTATTTTAAAGGGAGCGTTTAAATTTTAAGGAAAAAGCACCTAAGGCTTAGGGGATATGAAAAAAATAAACATACAAACCACTTACAAAAAGCTACTGGCGGATGTTTACACACCCGTAGGTATTTACCTGCGCCTGAGGGACCGGTTCCGCGATACTATTTTACTGGAAAGTTCCGATTATCATGCAGGTGAAAATAGCTACACTTTTATCGGTATCAATGCCATAGCAGGTATTGAAATAAGAACCGCTTCCACCATTGAGTATAAACTGCCGGGACAAAACCCTGAAAAAATTAAAATCAGCAATCCTTCTTCAGTTCCTGATCACCTTTGGAATTTTATGCAGCGTTTTGAAATAAGTGAAGCCGCACCCCGGCCCATCAATGTAGCGCAGGGGTTATTTGGCTATAGTACCTACGATGCGGTGCAATTTTTTGACACCATACAATTAGATAACGGCCACCAGCAACCGGGCGCAGATATTCCACTGATGCGGTACCGTTTGTACCAGTACGTTATCGCCATCAATCATTTTAAAAATGAATTGTTTATTTGTGAAAATGCCATCAATGGAATTGAAAGCGAGGTGGATGTAATTGAAAGCCTGATAAAAAGTAAGGATGTACCCACTTTCCCTTTTGCAACTAAAGGAGGCGAATCATCCAACCTCACGGATGCGGCTTATATTGAAATGGTAAAGAGAGGGATAGCCAGCAGCCATCGGGGAGATGTGTTTCAGATAGTATTGAGCAGGCGTTTTCAGCAATCCTTTACAGGAGATGAATTCAATGTTTACAGGGCTTTGCGGAGTATCAATCCAAGCCCTTATTTATTTTATTTTGATTATGGTGATTACAAGCTCATGGGGTCATCCCCGGAAAGCCAGTTGATCGTTGGAAATGGCAAGGCCATTGTGCATCCTATCGCCGGTACGTTTAAAAGAACTGGTAATGATGATACCGACAAGGCATTGGCCATACAACTGGAAAATGACCCTAAGGAAAATGCGGAGCATGTGATGCTGGTTGACCTTGCAAGAAATGATTTAAGCCGCGTATGTACCAATGTGGAAGTAACCCAATACAAGAAGGTAAATTATTATTCTCATGTAATTCATTTGGTGAGTGAGGTTACTGGTACGGTTGGCCCCGAAACAAATCCTTTCAAATTATTGGCGGTAAGTTTTCCTGCGGGCACATTGAGTGGTGCGCCAAAGTTTAGGGCCATGCAACTGATCAATGAGAGCGAACCAACCGGCAGGGGTTATTATGGCGGCGCTATTGGCTGTATCGGGTTTGATGGAAGTTGCAACCATGCCATTATGATACGCACTTTTTTAAGCAGGCGCAATACATTGATTTACCAGGCAGGCGCCGGCATTGTTGCTGCGAGTAACCCCGAAAGTGAGTTGCAGGAAGTAAACAATAAATTAAATGCACTAAAACAAGCCATCGTACTGGCGCAAAATATCTGAGATGAAAATATTGGTGTTTGACAATTATGATTCTTTCACATACAACCTGGTGCATTTGGTTGAAAAGATCATGCATCGGAAAGTGGATGTATTTCGCAACGACCAGATAACATTGGAGCAGGTGGCGGCCTACGATAAAATTATTTTATCTCCCGGGCCGGGAATACCGGATGAAGCAGGATTGTTGTTGCCGCTGATAAAAGAGTACGCTTCCAGCAAATCAATACTGGGTGTTTGTTTGGGGCACCAGGCAATTGGACAGGCGTTTGGCGGCACATTGGTAAACCTGGATAAAGTTTATCATGGAGTTGCCACGCCCATAAAAATTATCAACAGGCAAGCTGAAATTTTACAAGGCCTGGGCGATATAATAGAAGTAGGGCGCTATCATTCCTGGATTGTGAGCGATATGGATTTGCCGGAAGAACTGGAAATTACCGCAGTGGATGACAACGGATATATTATGGGATTGCAACATAAAACATTTGATGTGCAGGGGGTGCAGTTTCATCCGGAGAGTGTATTGACACCGGAAGGTGAAAAGATAATGAGGAATTGGTTAGGGCATTGAGGGGGGAATGAAGAATTAAGAATGAAAAATGAAGAATGAGGAATTAAGAATGAAGAATTAAGAATGAAAAATTAAGAATGAAGAATGAGGAATTAAGAATTAAGAATGAAGAATTAAGAATGAAAAATGAGGAATTAAGAATGAAGAATGAACACTATTTTACAATTCGCCATTCACAGGAATAGTCATTTTAAATAAGGGTTCAATCGAAAAAAATCAAGGTTCAAAAAATGTTACAATCGAAAAAAATCAAGGTAATCATATAAATCCTGTAAATCATAGTTCAGACAATGAAGAAGGTATTAAGTTTTTTATTTGAGCACAAAAGCCTTTCAAGGGAGCAGGCAAAGGAAATACTCATCAATATTTCAAAGGGCGGCTACAATGAGAGCGAGATCGCTTCTTTCATTACCGTTTATCTTATGCGCAGCATTACCATCAATGAACTACAGGGGTTCAGGGATGCATTGCTGGAATTGTGCATCCGGGTAGATTTAGGTGAACAGGAAGTAATGGATATTGTAGGTACGGGCGGCGATGGAAAAAATACTTTTAATATTTCCACTTTAAGTTGTTTTATTGTGGCGGGCACCGGCAATAAAGTAGCCAAGCATGGTAATTACGGGGCATCTTCCATCAGTGGCTCCAGCAATGTGATGGAGCAATTGGGATACTGTTTCAAGAATGATACCGGTATGCTAAAGAAAGAACTGGAAACCGCCAATATTTGTTTTTTACACGCCCCCCTGTTTCATCCCGCATTAAAAGTGGTAGGCCCCATCAGGAAAAATTTAGGCATACGTACCTTCTTTAATATGCTTGGGCCAATGGTGAACCCCGCCTTTCCAAAACACCAGTTGGTAGGTGTTTATAATTTGGAAATGGCCAGGATCTACAATTACCTGTTGCAACAAACCGGTAACAATTTTACCATCATCCATAGCCTGGATGGTTACGATGAAATATCTTTAACAGGTGATACGAAAGTAATTACCAATGAAGGGGAAAAGATCATGAGTGCGGAGGAATTGGGTAAGCGAACGGTAACTGCGGCCGATATTTTTGGTGGAAATACTGTGGAAGAAGCAGCGAAAATATTTATAACCATATTGGAAGGCAAGGGTACCTGGGCGCAAAATGCGGTGGTATTGGCTAATTCGGCAATGGCGTTGCAATGCACAGGGCGTTACGATGATTATGATACATGTTATCAACTGGCAGTAGAGAGCCTGGAGAGCGGAAAAGCGCTGGGAGCGTTGAGGAAGCTATGCCAATAAGCAATGGGAAATACACAATAAGCAATCCATAATAAGCAATTGGCAATATTCCGTCGTAACACAAAAAAACCAGGCTAATTTTCATTTGATGCATTTGGAATTGAAAATGGACAATAGTTTCGTAGGGCCTTGCTGATTAAAGGGCATCTCTAAAAACCTTCCTTATCCTCTCCTTTGTGGAACACCCCGATTATTTCGGGGGAGAGGAATTAAAGGTGAGGTTGAAACAAAAACACAGGATTTTAGAGATGCCCTAAAGAATAAATGAAGATTTGGAAGAACTAATGTTTATTAAAGTTATAAAGTGCCGCCTCCTCTCTTTTGGAGAGGAGGAAGGGAGGTGAGGTCAATAGGGCAGGAAGTATAATAAAAAGCGCAATTCACTTTTTTATCCTTTGCGCAGTATTAAAACAAAACATCCGAATGAATATTTTAGATAAAATAATAGCGCATAAAAAAATTGAAATAGCCGATGCTAAAGAAAAATTGACTGTTGATGAACTGATGCGTAGTGAATTTTTTAACCGCCCTACATTTTCGTTGAAGCAATTTCTGCTGGATAAAACTAAAACCGGCATTATCGCCGAGTTCAAGCGCCAGTCGCCTTCCAAAGGAATTATCAATAGTACCGCGGATGTAGTGGAAGTAACTGCTGCCTACACATTACACGGGGCCAGTTGTTTATCCGTTCTTACAGATGAACATTTCTTTGGCGGCTCTGTTGCTGATCTCAGTAAGGCGAGGGTAAATAATATTCCCATCCTTCGCAAGGATTTTATGATTGATGAATACCAGGTAGTGGAAGCAAGGGCGATGGGAGCGGATGTGATCTTATTAATTGCGGCCTGCCTTACACCGCAGCGGGTTAAAGAGCTGGCTGTATTCGCAAAAAAATTACAGTTGGAAGTGCTGTTGGAAATACATGCGGAAGATGAGTTGCAACACATTTGTGATGAAACGGAAATTGTGGGCGTAAATAACCGCGACTTAAAAACATTTATCGTGGATATTAACCGCTCCATTGAACTGAGCAAAAAAATTCCTGCGGATAAAATTAAAATAGCGGAGAGTGGTATCAGCGATGTTGAAACAATTTGTATCTTGGGGCGGGCGGGGTTCAGGGGGTTTTTAATTGGAGAAAACTTTATGAAACAACCTGACCCAACGATTGCTTTTGCTGATTTTGTTCAACAATTAAATGTAAAAGTACAATGAGGGTAAAAGTATGTGGCATCACCCAGGTAGAACAATTGACTTTGTTGACCGGGGTAGGCGCAACATTTGCAGGCCTTATTTTTTATCCTAAATCGCCCAGGTATGTGTTGCGCCACATAACCACCAGCCAGTTAAAAAAGGAAAACAATATCAATAAAGTGGGCGTTTTTGTGAATGCGGCTATTGAAGACGTGTTGCAGATGGTGGATGAATGCAGGCTTCACATGGTACAGTTGCATGGAGATGAAACAGCCAGGTATTGTGAAAAAATAGCGGATTATATTTCAGTCGTAAAAGCTTTCCGCATCAGCGACACGGATAATATTGGCTGGCGGATAAGGGAGTACATGGAAGTATGCGATATGTTCATGTTTGATACGGAAGGCGCCGGATATGGCGGAACCGGTAAAAAATTCAACTGGCAGAAATTGCAGGATGTCGCTGTAGGCAAACCTTACTTTTTAAGTGGCGGTATAGAACCGGGTGATGTGCGGAAATTAAAGGAATTTGAAACAAAGCCCGAAGCCAAAGCGTTATTCGCAATTGATATCAACAGCAGGTTTGAAATAATGCCCGGTGTAAAGGATATGGAGCTTATTAAAAAATTTATACAACAATTATAATCAATTAGAAAACAACAAACAATGAATATAAAAGTATGTGGAATTACACAACTAAAACAATTGCAGCAGTTGGATGGATTGAACATTGCATTTGCAGGTTTGATCTTTCATAAAGAATCACCCAGGTATGTAGTAGGTAAAATTACTAAAGAAGAGCTGCAGTCTTCCGATTTTGATGTAAAGAAAGTGGGTGTATTTGTTAATGCGGGTTACGAAGAAATAATGCGAATGGTGGATGATTACGACCTGGATGTGGTTCAGTTGCATGGTGATGAAACACCTCAATTGTGTGAGCGGTTATCAGAAGATGTGGAAGTGATAAAAGCGTTTTCTATTGGAGATGGCAATGCTCCTATTGACGAAATGGTGGCCGGCTTTGATGATGTTTGCGATTATTATTTATTCGATACAGCCTCCAGGGACGGCCTTGCCGGCGGTACTGGCGAAAAGTTCGACTGGAAGCTGATCAGTAAAAGTAAAATTGAAAAACCATTTTTTTTAGGTGGCGGTATAAGTGTGGAAGATGTCGCGAAAATAAAAGCATTTAAGCATCCCGATTATTTTGGAATAGATGTAAACAGCCGCTTTGAAAAAAGCCCGGGGGTAAAGGATATGGCGCTGGTGTTGCAATTGAAACAGGGGTTGAAAAAATAATTTCATTTCGTTTGCTACGTTCAGGTCCATTTTATTTATTGAGGGGCAAACAAGTGGTTTATATTTTTTTATTATCCGGGCTAAAGTATCCCTGTTAAGTTTCAGTGGCACTTGCACCAAAGTATTGTGGTGGGTCAGTCTATCCCGATAGCGAAGCGTATCGGGACATTTCTACACAACCATATTTTTTGTCCGGGCAAAGAAGCTATGTGGAGCATCGTTGCATCGCCCTCTTGTACTGAATACCATTGGGCAACTTTAATTGTGTTATACTGGGCGGTTCATCAGGCGTAGTTGATGAATTGGCAGAAGGCCTCTCCGCTAACCAGCGTACCGGGGGCAAAACAGGACCTTATTGACAACCAATAATAAATGACTGCAAATTTTCAGGGGCCAAGCTCCCCTCTCCTTTGGAGAGGGCCTGTCCCGATTTTTCGGGAGGTTGGGGGTGAGGTCAAACGCAGGGTTAAGCAGACCAATATTTAATAACTGCCAATCATTCATTTCAACAAAGTGCATGTTGGCTATTTTGCAGCCACGCTACAGGACGAATTTGGAATGCACCCGTAGGATGCTAAAGTAAAATGTTTTCTGTCTGGCTTAAAAATGGATTAGCATCTGCCCATAACAGTACCCCCACCGTCCACAAGCTTAATTAATTTGAAATACAAATGATGACAATAAAAGAAAATAAATTTTCTGTAAACGAACATGGCTATTATGGAAATTTCGGAGGTGCGTTTATCCCCGAAATGTTATACCCCAATGTTAAGCAATTGCAGGAGCAATACCTGCAGATCATGTATGACCCTGTTTTCCAGCAACAGTTCCGCCAACTATTGAAAGATTATGTAGGGCGGCCAACACCCCTGTATTTAGCGGAACGTTTGAGCAACAAACATGGTGCTTCCATTTATTTAAAACGGGAGGATCTCTGCCATACCGGCGCACATAAGATCAACAATACGGTGGGGCAGATACTGCTTGCTGAAAGGCTCGGTAAAAAAAGGATCATTGCGGAAACAGGTGCAGGACAGCATGGCGTAGCTACCGCCACTGTATGTGCGTTAAAGGGTTTGGAGTGCATCGTTTACATGGGCGAAAAGGATATTGAAAGGCAGGCGCCCAATGTAGCCAGGATGAAAATGCTGGGCGCCACCGTGGTACCTGCATTAAGTGGCAGCAAAACTTTAAAGGATGCAACCAATGAGGCCATCAGGGACTGGATCAATAATCCAGTTGACACGCATTATATTATTGGCAGTGTGGTAGGGCCGCATCCTTACCCCGATATGGTGGCACGTTTCCAAAGCGTCATCAGCGAAGAAATACGAAAACAATTGCTGGAAAAAACTGGCGGCGAATTACCAACGCATGTAATAGCGTGTGTGGGTGGGGGTAGCAATGCCGCAGGTGCATTTTATCATTTCCTTGATGACCTGTCGGTGAAACTGGTGGCGGTGGAAGCAGCCGGTTGTGGCATCACCAGCGGTATGAGCGCTGCTACTACTCAATTGGGTAAGCCCGGTATTTTGCATGGCAGTAAAAGCCTGTTAATGCAAACGGAAGATGGCCAGGTGGTAGAGCCGCACAGCATTTCAGCGGGACTGGATTATCCCGGTATTGGCCCGTTGCATGCGCATCTATACACCAGTGGGCGTGGCATATTCATGAGTGCGACTGATGCCGAAGCATTAGCCGCCGCATTTGAAATCAGCAAAACCGAAGGCATCATCCCTGCCCTGGAAACGGCACACGCTTTTTCAGTTTTAAATGATATGCAATTTGAACAGAATGATGTGGTAGTCATTTGCCTGAGTGGGAGAGGGGATAAGGACATGGCAACTTACATGAAATATATTAAATGACCGGTACAAAAAACGAAATCGAAATCATTCCATTTAGCGAAGGACTAACTATACATTTTACCAGGCTAAATACCGATTGGTTAAAAAAGTATTTTGTAGTAGAACCAGTAGATCATCAAATGCTGGGCAACCCAAAAGAATTTTTTATTGATAAAGGGGGTTTTATATTTTTCGCGAAATTGAATGGAGCTATAGCCGGAACTTTCGCAATGTTAAAGGAACCGGACAATGTATATGAGTTATCAAAAATGGCGGTTGAAGAAAAATACCAGGGCATGAAGATTGGTAACAGGATGATGGAATATTGCATAGCCAAAGCGAAAGAGTTGAACGCCGTTAAAATCATATTGTATTCAAATACCAAACTGGGGCCTGCCATACACCTTTATAAAAAATATGGTTTTATAAAAGTGCCTGTAAAAAGCTCCCTTTACAAAAGGGCTAATATTAAAATGGAATTGGTAATAAACTAATCATGAACAGAATTGATCAACTATTCAAAGAAAAGCATCATCGGGTATTAAATGTTTACTGCACGGCAGGTTATCCGCATTTGAACAGCACACGGGAAGTATTGGCATCCTTGCAGGAACATGGAGCGGATATCATTGAAATTGGTATGCCATACAGTGACCCGATAGCTGATGGGCCGGTAATTCAACAAAGCAATATGATTGCCCTTGAAAACGGCATGAGCATCCCGGTATTATTTAAACAATTGAAAAATATCCGGAACAATATCCATCTCCCCATTATATTAATGGGATATATGAACCCCATCCTGCAATATGGACTGGAAAAATTTTGTGAAACTGCTGAATCCGTAGGGGTGGATGGAATTATTTTACCCGATTTGCCCATGTACGAATTTGAAACCGAATACCAGCGGCTTTTTGAAAAACACAGGCTCCGGTTTATTTTTTTAGTAACACCCGAAACAGGGGAAGAAAGAATCAGGAAGATTGACGGCTTATGCAGTGGTTTTTTATATGCCGTTTCCTCATCATCTACCACCGGTAATAACAAAGCCATTGAAGATCAGGAAATGTATTTTAAAAAATTAAAGGATATGAAATTGAAAAATCCTATACTGGTCGGGTTTGGTATTAAGGATAAACCCACGTTTCAATCGGCATGTCAATATACCAATGGCGCCATTATTGGAAGCGCCTATATAAAGGCTTTGGGAAATACAACCGGCATTGATCTTTCTACTAAAGAATTCCTAAATAGCATCCTGGCTTAATGCTGTATCCGTAAAACCGATTATATTGCGTCCTCAAATCACAATTATGAAGAAAACCTTTCTATTAACACTACTCTTGCCTGCACTTGCTTTTGCTCAAAACAAATTGAAATCAAAAACCGGTAACCCTGCAAAAGCGGTTACTGCCGCAAAAATGCCTGAAGTTAAACCCGTGAATGGTTTTTTTATTAATGGGTTCACAAAAGGCTATCCTGATGGAACCACCGTAGCATTGTTGAATGGGCAAACCGGGGCTCCCGAGTCTGAAACAACGATCAAAAAAAATAGCTTTGCATTTAAAGGAAAAGTAGCGACTCCTGATTTTAAAATTATTTTAATTAATAAACAGCCGCCTTATGTTTCTATATTTTTAGATAACAGTACAGTGAAAGTTACCGCGGTGAAAGACTCCCTGGAATATGCGGTCGTTACTGGTTCCCCTTCTCATTCCGATTACGCAAGGCTATCCGCATTGTTGGCGCCTTATCAAAAAGTGTTTGGTGAAAACGCAACCTACGATTCCGCAGTCCTGGCCGGGGCGATGGATGTAGCGGCTAATTTTGTAAAACAGCACCATGGTTCTTTTATTGCGCCATTAGCCATTATCAGGTATAGCCAGTTAACGGATGAAAGTAGCAAAATAGAAGAGTTGTACAGCCTGTTGTCTTCCGAAGTAAAAAGTTCACCGATGGGTAATTATGTGGCGCAGCAAATCGCCGAATCAAAGAAGAATGCCATTGGTACCGTGTTAGCTGATTTTACACAGGCCGACACAACCGGTAAGCCCGTCAGCCTTGCTTCTTACAGGGGCAAGTATGTGCTGATTGATTTTTGGGCTAGCTGGTGCAGGCCATGCCGCCAGGAAAATCCAAATGTAGTAGCCAATTACAACAAATTCAAGGATAAGAATTTTACAGTGCTGGGGGTTTCACTGGATAAAGCAAAACCAGCATGGGTGGATGCCATTAAAATGGATGGGCTTACCTGGGGGCATGTAAGTGATTTGCAGGGATGGACAAATAAGGTAGCCCAGCAATATGAGATAACCAGTATTCCTCAAAATTTCCTGATAGGCCCGGATGGGAAAATTATTGGAAAAAATTTGCGTGGCCCGGCTTTGGAAAAAAAATTGGCGGCTATTTTAAAATAGAAAACCATTGTACCCCCAATGAGGGAATTTGGATCATTACTTTATTTGATACCTGCTTGTATTTTTTGCAGCTTAAGGGATCGTTCCAGGTAAGCAATCTTCGCCGGTTATCTTCCAATGATTTCCTGATAGTTTCAGTATCTGTCTTTATTCCCTTGCCAATAAGCGGTAAAATATTTTCCGCATTAGGTTCAGAACTCCAGGCTTGTCGCAAACTGAAATCCAATTTTTTTATTTTTTTTGTCCAGGCAATTTAGCTCTGAATAAGCATCCCTGTCTGCTTGTCACAAACAGGCAGCGTTCTTCTATACAACCATATTTTTTTGTCCAGGCTAAGAAGCTATGTGGAGCATCGTTGCATCGCCCTCTTGTACCGAATACCATTGGGGAACTTTAATTGCGTTATACCGGGCAATTCATCAGTTGCATTTTATGAACTGGTAGAAGACCTCCCCTTTTGGAACATCCCGATTTTTCAGCCTTTTTATAGGCATGGTTTATTTTACTACCTGATTACTATTTCCCAATTTTTTAGACTGTAAT
>JANOTW010000951.1:0-1918 GCA_031416575.1 Ferruginibacter sp. | reverse complement strand
CTTCACGAAATACAAACAATTTGTTGACAACTGCTTTTCGCTTTGCCCACGGCAAGCCTTACACGCTAAAGAACTGGGCTTTATTCATCCCGCCACCAAACAGCCCATACTTTTTGAAAGCGATCTACCCAATGATATGGTGGCTGTGATTGACAAATGGAGAAAGTATAGTGCGGATAAAAATGATGTAAGTTGATTTTTTGAGCCGGGCTAAGTACTGCTATTAAGCTTCAGTGGCGTCGCACTCTTGTACTGCGTATCTTTGGGGGTGCTAAGCCTTTAATGCGGGCAGGCTTTGGTTAAAGGAAATATACTGAATGAGGACAGGGCGAAAATAATAAATGTTGAATACCCGAATTGTTAATAAAATAAGTTAACTGTCAACTTGAAAAAAAATCGTAAATAAATTAACACATGCCAATTCCAGACTTTCAGACAATTTAGAAAAATCATAAAAAGTATTAAAGAAGAACAATGAATCATCAAGCAAAATTATTATCATTCAAATACCCTATCAAAGTATGCTTAAAAATTCCCTATCCCGCTTCAGGTTGGTAGCCTTTTTAGAAGGCTGTTCCTTTTTGTTATTCGCTATCACTATGCCATTAAAATATATGATGGGCATGCCTAAACCCAACTATATCGTTGGTATGGCGCATGGGGTTTTGTTTTTGTTGTACCTGGTTTTATTGTTACAGGTTTCCACGGAATATAAATGGCCCTTTAAAAAAATATTCCTGGCGTTTATCGCTTCGCTGATCCCTTTTGGAACTTTTTATGCGAATAAAAAATTATACCCGGCACAAATTAATTAACTGTTTCTCTTTTTCTTGATTGCTGATTGGTTGAAGTGACATTTTCAAACCGGTCATCATAGTCTTTTTGCAGGGTGTTCATTACCCTGTCCCAGAAGGTAAAATACAAACCGTAGTTTCCTTTAAAATACTGGTGGTGCATATTGTGGTTCACCGAAGTGTTGAACCATTTGCCGAGCCAATGTTTATTAAAACCTTTGGGATACAATTCAAATCCCAAATGGCCATAAACATTGTAGGCCGTCATAAAAATGAGAAAAGCGAAAATGTGGATGAAATGTATGGGTATGGTAAATGCAAATACATAAATGATCCCGGATTCAATCACTGCTTCCGTAGGATTAAAAGCAAATGCCGCCCATGGAGAAGGGTTAGTGCTTTTATGGTGAATGATATGGAAAAATTTAAACAACCGTGGATGGTGCATCATACGATGCGTAAAATAAAAATAGGTGTCATGGATAATCAGCATTACTGGAAATATCCCTATTGAATACCAAAAAGGATATGCATCTATTTGGCTATAGATAGTTGTATGCGGCTTTATCAAAGGATGGTTCAGCGCCAAAGGAACAAATGCAAAAATAATAAAGGTGGCAAATGAGTAAAGTATTTCCCTTTGATAATCCTTATTGGCCGGCCATCGTTGTTGTATTTTGGTAAACCTGTTCCTGTTCTTTAAAATAATATAAAAAATAAGGAAAGCGATACCACCAAAAAATGCGTACCGCATGATACTCAGTATTAAAACATAGACAGCCTGTGCCAAAGGGCTTGATGGTAAAAACAATGTTGAATGATTTTTTGAATAGGTTTACTATCCGTATGCTTGTTAAATGAGAAAAATAAAACTCGGAACATTATAATAATCCAAAGGAAAATAAAAACGTTCATGCACCCAGCCGCCTTCCTTTCAAAAAAAATAAATCATCGCGGCAAACTTTATTTAGCGATTGCCACACCCACAAAGGAATCGGCAGTGCCATAATACAAGAACCATTTTCCTTTAAAATAAACCAGGCCCTCGGCGAAAGTGGTGCCTGACTTATATTGACCAGTCAATTCATGCGGCAAAGATGGTTTTAGAATACAGGTATCCGTTC
>JANOTW010000950.1:0-7677 GCA_031416575.1 Ferruginibacter sp. | reverse complement strand
GACGCATGATATTCCTCCGTCCCGTAGGGACATAATATCGGTAGACTGAAAAAAAATACATTCATAGTCCCGTAGGGACGTGATATTATTCAGGGTTTAATCTCTCTCTGTTATGAGTTCTTTGTATCACGTCCCTACGGGACTTTTAGAAATTTTAATAACCTGTATTTCTACCAATATCCCTTCCGCCGCGGCGGAATAAAAAGGAAACCTGTATATTGTTGTAATCGGCGAAACATCAGCCCCGGTTTATTTGGGTACTCTTGTACGTCATACCATTGGGGATCTTTAATTGCGTTGTATGATTTCACTTAAAATCATTGGTTAATAATTGATGCAGAAGATCCCTCATTCTTCATTCCTCATTCCTCATTCTTCATTCTTCATTCTTCATTCCTCATTCCTCATTCCTCATTCCTCATTCTTCATTCTTCATTCTTCATTTTCCATTATAATTTTTACACCTGTTTTATTGATAGTCGTTACATAAGTGTTGTAATCCAAACCTATCCTGTTGTAAGTTTCCTGCATTACGGCTTCCACTTTTTTCGCAGTGGCCTCATCCCTGCCCAACATGAAAATAGATGGCCCCGATCCTGAGATGCCACCACCCAATGCACCCGCTTCTTTACACCTGCTTTTCACTTCATCAAAGCCCGGTATTAAAATACTTCTCACCGGTTCAATGATCACGTCTTCCAATGAACGGCCTATCAGATCAAGATCGCCCTGCATGAAACCTGCTACCAGCCCGGCGATATTGCCCCATTGCCTGATAGCATCTTTTAGTAAAACCTCTTTTCGCAAAATTTGTCTTGCATCTTTGGTACGCACTTCAATTTGCGGGTGCACGATCGTCACAAAAAGATCAGGCGAAGGAATTGAAATAATATCCAATGGATGAATACTCCGGATCAATGTGATGCCACCATAAATGCAGGGCGCTACATTATCGGCGTGCTTAACGCCTGAAGCTACTTTTTCGCCAAACATGGCAAAGCGCACCAGGTCTTTTTTTGAAAAAATATTTCCCAATAAATGATTAGCCGCTACAACAGCACCGGCCGCACTGGCAGCGCTTGATCCTATACCGCTGCCCGGTTTTATTTTTTTGTGAATGGTTACTTCAAAACCTGTTGGTGTATCCAGTTCATTGATCATTTCTACCAATGGCGCACCGGCCGTATTTTGTGCAGGATCAAGCGGTAACGGGTAGCCATCGGCGCTATGAATGATGATCTTTTTTTCGTTCAGCAATTTTACTTCCATCAGGTCATTGGGCTCATTTAAACACATACCCAATACATCAAAGCCGCAAACGAGGTTTGCCACGGTGCCGGGCGCCAGTACTTTTACAAATCCATTTGCCGCACTACGAGGTGTAAAAATTGTTTTATCATGATTTATTTGATTAGCATTCATATTATCCGCTGTGTTTTATACCGTGTTTCATTTTACCGCATGTTTACAAATAATTTATCCTGTAAGCCTTATAACGTAATTAAAGACCCCCAATGGTATGACGTACAAGTCCCGATTCAAGTGTAACATCGGGATGCCGACAAATACTGTCGGCAAGCGATGCAAGAATGTTGAGCAAGGAAATATAGCCCGGACAAAAAATCCTGTATTTCGAAATCCCGATTTTTCGGGAATCCTCATAGCTTCTCAGCCCGGACAAAAAGTATTGTTGCCTAAAAAAGAACGGCCCCGCAAAATGCTTTCTTACTTGATTTTTTGCAGAAGTTTCATATCCTTCCTGTCCTGATAATATCCGCAAACACACCCGAGGCCGTGATATCCGCCCCGGCGCCTGCACCTTTTATAACCAGGGGCTGATCTACATAACGGTCGGTATAGAAAAGAACGATATTGTCCTTTCCATACAGGTGGTAAAAATCATGTTGCGGATCAATATGCTGCAACCCAACGGATGCCTTTCCCTTATTATATTTGGCAACGAATTTTAACTTTTTACCTGCCCCAACCGCTTCCTCATAAAGTTTCTTAAAATGATCTTCATGTTCTTCCATTGACCTGTAAAAGTCTTCTACCGAACCTTCCATACAGGCAGGCGGCATAAAGGAATTATTGGTAATGTCATCCATTTCCATTTTTTCACCCGCCTCCCTTGAAAGGATCATTATTTTTCGCATCACATCTTTACCACTTAAATCGAGCCGTGGATCAGGTTCCGTATATCCTTCATCCTGTGCCTGCTTTACAACTGAGGCAAAACTTTTTTTACCATCGTAATTGTTAAATACGAAATTGAGCGTACCGCTTAAAACGGCTTCCATGGTATTTATATTATCACCGCTGCGCAACAGGTCGTTCAGCGAGCCAATCACCGGTAAACTCGCCCCCACATTGGTTTCGAAAATAAATTGCGCATTGAATTCCGTTGCCAATTTTTTCAGTTTGGTATAATACTCAAAGCTGGATGAACAGGCAATTTTATTACACGCCACTACTGAAATACTTTTTTGAAGCAACTGATCATAACAACTTGCAACCAGCTCATTCGCCGTAACATCCGCAAACACGGCATTGCGTAAATTTTTTACCAGGATGGTGTCAATAAAATCCTGCATATTCATCGCAGTTCCATTTGCCAGTAATTCTTTCCAGTTATCCAGGTCAATTCCCCCATCATTGAAAAGCATTTTTTTACTATTGGCCAAACCCACTACATTTATTTTCAGGTGCAGTTTTTCCTGCAGGTATTTTTGTTGTTTTAGAATTTGCGCCACTAATTTACCACCCACATTGCCTACACCGGCAATAAATAAATTCACTTCCTTGTAAACGGTTTCAAAAAACTCTTCATGCAAAACATTGATGGCTTTTTTTACATCATGGGTAGAGATCACCGCGGAAATATTCCTTTCCGATGAGCCCTGCGCAATGGCCCTTACATTTACACCGTTACGACCAAGGTTACCAAACATTTTACCACTAATGCCGGGATGGCTCTTCATATTATCACCCACCAATGCTACAATCGCCAGTTCCTTTTCTACTATGATGGGATCTACTTTTTTTGTTTCTATTTCATAAGCAAACTCAGCATCAATGGCGCACTTTGCATCATCCGTATTCAACGCATCAATACCTACACAAATGGAATGCTCGGATGAACTTTGAGTAATAAGGATCACATTGATCTTTTTTGTAGCCAGCGCTTCAAATAATCTTTTTGAAAAACCGGGTATGCCCACCATACCACTTCCTTCCAGGCTTAACAGGGAGATACTGTTGATGCTTGAAATACCTCTTATACTGCTTCCGTTAATAGTGGTCTCTTTTTGTATAACCGTTCCCCTGTCCTGCGGGGCGAAAGTATTTTTTATCCAGGTAGGAATTCCCTTGCTGCTTACCGGTTGTATGGTTGGCGGATAAATTACTTTGGCGCCAAAATGCGATAGTTCCATTGCCTCCTGGTAGGATATCCGTGGAATGATCTTTACATTATTTACCAGCCTTGGGTCTGCAGTCATCATTCCGGAAACATCCGTCCATATTTCCAGCACATCCGCATCCAATGCGGCGGCAATTATCGCGGCGGTATAATCAGAGCCTCCCCTGCCCAGCGTGGTATTGGCCCCATTGGCATCTGATGAAATAAAACCTGGTAAAATAAATAAGGAGGAATCCGATCCATTAAAATAATCGCTCACTTTTTTATTGGTGGTTGCAAATTCCACTACCGCGGCGCCAAAGTTGGAATTGGTAATAATTATTTCTCTCGAATCTTTCCATTCAGCGCCGGCTATTTCGGATTTTAATCCAGCCGCAATGATCCGTGAAGATAAAAGCTCACCATAACTCACGATCCGGTCCTTAGTACGGTCCGACAATTCCCTCAATAAAAAAATACCATTGCAGATATCTTCAATTTCATTGCACAATGTTTTTACCAAACTTAACAGACTACTCTGCCGGGTAATAGGAATTAATTCTTTTACTGTCTGCAGATGGCGTTGTTCCGCCTCCAGCAATTTTTCTTTATACGTTTCATTTCCTTCTGAAGCCAGTTTACTGCATTGTAATAAAATGTCGGTAATACCGCCCAGTGCGGATACTATAACGATCGTTTTATCATTCTTTGCTTTTTCTTTTATAATGGCAATTACCTTGTTTATATTTTCCGCGTTCTTAACTGAACTTCCCCCAAACTTTAAAACCTGCATGACTTTTTATTTGTGTGTAAATGTAAATAGTAAATATCAATATTATTTTCCTTGAAAAAAACCTCGCGGCCCAATGGTGATATGTATTGCGCAACCCTTAACGGGTAATAGTAGAAGTAATGGTAATAGTGGTACCCGTAGCCGGTGATGCCAGGGTTATTTTGCGGGAGCTAATATGTAAATTCACTTGAACCATTTTTATTCGTGCTAAATTAGGGAATTAATCATAACAGAGGGGAAGTATTTGAAAATTTTAAAGTATTTTCATGTTTTTTTTATATTGCTGCCAGCATTATTACATTTTCTTAAAAAATATTAAATATGGATCACCAGTCAACCCGAGGATTGCAGCAATTTAAAAATTTGGTAGGGATCAAGTTTCAATTGTACAATAGCCTCTTTACGTCTTTACCATTTCACCGTATTGAAAAAACGGGTATCCTATTATCCCTTTTGCTCAACAATTGTGAAGAAGGGTACAAGAAAAAGCAAAGCCCCACAGAGATCATTGAAGAGTTTTTTTCAAAACATACCACTTACCAGCTTCCACAAGAAAAGCTGGATCTGTTATTTCGTTTTATTCAATATATAGAAAGGCAGGTAGTATTATTTGATGCGCTGGAAGATGCAGGTTTTAAAGATGTGCATGACACCAATGGTGTAGGTACATTAAAACACCTGGAAAGTGAGGTGATTGAACATAAAAAACAGGAAGAATTAAAGGAAAAGCTTAAAACCTTCGCGATAAGGATAGTATTGACAGCGCATCCCACCCAGTTTTATCCCGGCGCTGTTTTGGGAATTATCAATGACCTCTCCAATGCGCTGGCTGAAAACAATGCCGTTCAAATCAATATGTATTTGCAGCAGTTGGGTAAAACACCTTTCTTTAAAAAACAAAAACCCACACCGTATGATGAGGCGATGAACCTGATATGGTACATGGAAAATGTTTTTTATCCTGCTGCGGGAAGAATTATTTCATTTTTGAAAAACCAATTCCCCGATGCCATAGATGATAAGAACCCAATCATCACAATGGGGTTTTGGCCAGGTGGCGACCGGGATGGCAATCCTTTTGTAAAGGCCGCAACTACTTTAAAGGTTGCGGATGCATTAAGGGGCGGTATCATAAAATCTTATTACCTCGAAATAAGAAGATTGAGGCGCAGGCTCACTTTTGATGGGGTAGAATCCATTTTGGCAGGGCTCGAAAAAGATATGTACAATAATATTTTCATTCCAGGGCAACGAACACATTTAAATAAGGCGGACATTTTAAATTCGTTGAATAAGATAAAGGAAATATTGATCTACAGGCACAATAGCTTATTCCTGCATTTAATAGAAACCCTCATCAATAAAGTAAATGTTTTCGGACTGCATTTCGCTTCTCTTGATGTAAGGCAGGTAAGCAGTATTCATAGTGCGGTACTTGAGGATATAGCCACCAAAACAAGTTGCCTCCCTTTGAATTATAAAGGCATTGCCGCAGCCGAAAAAATAAACCTGTTAACCAATATAACGACAACGGCTGGCGATGAGGTTTTTGAACACGAATTAACTACCGATACCATCGCCACCATCAAAGCCATTAAAACCATCCAGGATTTTAACGGGGAGTCGGGTTGTAACAGGTACATCATCAGTCATTGCAACAGTGCACTAAATGTAATGGAAGTATATGGGCTCTTTCTACTGTGTGGCTGGGGGCAGGATGCGATGAAAATAGATATCGTTCCATTGTTTGAAACGGTAGATGACCTGCAACACGCCGCGGATGTCATGAAAACATTGTATTCCAATGAAGTTTATGAGGCCCACCTTACCAGGCGTAATAAGCGCCAGACAATCATGCTGGGCTTTAGTGATGGCACTAAGGATGGCGGGTACTTAATGGCCAACTGGAGTATTTACAAAGCAAAAGAAGAGTTGACCGCAGTATCCAGGGAATACGGCATTGAAGTAATTTTCTTTGATGGCCGTGGAGGCCCCCCATCAAGAGGAGGTGGAAAAACACATAAGTTTTACGCATCCATGGGACAGAATATTTCCAACAAGGAAATACAACTGACCGTGCAGGGGCAAACCGTAAGCTCTAACTTTGGAACAGTGGATGCGGCGCAATTTAATATTGAGCAATTGCTTCATGCAGGCATATCCAACGATCTTTTCAACCACCGGCACATTACGCTCGAAAAAGATGAAGAATCCTTATTGCAGGAACTGGCCAATGAAAGTTTTACAAAATACACTTCGCTTAAAAATCATCCCTACTTCGCGGATTATTTATCACAGGTTAGCCCGTTGAAATTTTATAGCGAAACCAATATCGGCAGCAGGCCGGCCAAACGTGGCGGTGGCAACAAATTATCATTTAAAGACCTGAGGGCAATCCCTTATGTTGGCGCATGGGCGCAGCTAAAGCAAAATGTAACCGGGTATTTTGGTGTAGGCACCGCTTTAATGCATCTCGACAAACAGGGCAAATTCCCACAGTTGAAAAAGCTTTACCAAAATTCATTATTTTTTAAAACATTGCTGGATAATTCGGAGATGGCAATGAAGAAATGCTTTTTTCCATTAACGGCTTTTCTGGCTAAAGATGAAAAGTATGGCCTCATCTGGAACCTGATCCATGATGAATTTATGCTAACACAACAATACGTATTAAAACTTTCAGGCAAAACTGAATTGATGAGTGATTACCCTGTTGACCAGCTTTCAATTATCATGAGGGAAAAAATAGTAATGCCCCTGCTCACCATCCAGCAGTTTGCCATCATGAACATAAGGGAGATAGAAGACAATCTCATTAATTCACCATTAAAAGAAACCTACGAAAAATTAGTGATCAGGTCTTCGTTTGGGATTATTAATGCTGGAAGGAATTCGGCTTAAATATATCCGGAATTTCGGGCAGTGTTTTTTGTCAGGGTGATTTTGGATAACCCTTAGTAGAAAAGATATTCCCTCAATGACCTAACCCCGTCCGGGCGTGTTGCATGGGCAGGTTAATGTCTCTATTAGTACTGCGCAAGGGATAAAAACGTGAGGAAAATTTTTGTCCTTGCAGTGAACCAATGAGCATCATCGTTGCATTGGTAATCCCGATAGCGTATGCGTATCGGAACCCTTCTATACAATCATATTTTTTGTCCGGGCTAAGAAGCTATGTGGAGCATCGTTGCATCGCCCTTCTATACAACCATGCTTTTTTTGTTGTCCGGGCTGAAATATTTCATGGCATCATCGTTGCATTGATAATCCCGATAGCGTATGCGTATCGGGACAGTCTATCCCGATAGCGAAGCATATCGGGATCCTTCTATACAACCATGCTTTTTTTTTGTTGTCCAAGCAGAAGTATTTCATGGCATCATCGTTGCGTCGCACTCGTGTACTGAATACCATTGGGGAACTTTAATTGCGTTATACCGGGCAATTCATCAGGCGCATTTTATGAACTGGTAGAAGACCTCCC
>JANOTW010000949.1:0-4141 GCA_031416575.1 Ferruginibacter sp. | reverse complement strand
TATATCCGCTGGCGATGGTGCCTGAACCCATTGCAGTAGATGACACTGCGCTGGCAGTTGTACCATTTCCCATAGCTATGGAATAATCAATGCTTGCGGTAGTACCATTCCCCATTGCAGTTGAAACAAATCCACTCGCTTTTGTGCCTTGCCCCATTGCAGTGGATCTTGATCCGCTGGCGGTAGTACCATTCCCCATTGCAGTGGCATTATCTCCGCTGGCAGTTGCAAAATCTCCCAATGCAACGGAAAAATTTCCACTGGCAGTTGTTTGATTTCCCATTGCTGTTGAAGCAAATCCTTTTGCTTTTGTATTAAATCCGCTGGCAAATGAATAATTACCAATACTGTCTTTGTCCCATTGAGTATTGTTGACATAGCCCACTCTGAATGCGGCCTTGTCTGCATACCACATCATTCTTCTTCCGGCTCCCTGCACAGGAGGCAACCCTGGTGTTGCAGGTATTCCACCTGTTGCAGAAAATAATACACTGCTGTCCGCCACATGCAGCCGGGCAAGTGGTGCGGTGGTGCCGATGCCTACGTTTTGTGCATTTAAAATAATAGTTGTTAGCAGGCAGCAATGAAGGAAAAGTATTTTTTTCATTTTAGTTTATTGAAATGATCATTTAATTACTGGTAAAAAAAAGTTATCATTCTCTTAAAAAACGCTAATTCAAAATAAGTAAGTATAGGGCACAAGCCAATCACCCGAAACAGTGATTTTTCAAGGCTCCTGCAAGAATCACCCTAAACAGGTATTTTAAGGGGATAGTTTGCATTTGTGCCGGAGAATCACAACCTTTGAAAAAGTTGAATAATTTAATTTTATTATGCGGCTGAAAAGAAATTTTATTTTGAGTTTTACAGCCCTGCTGCTTTCTTTATGCCCTGCATTGGCACAAACAAGAATAATAGACAGCCTGGGTAATTTATTAAAAATCGCACGGCAGGATACTGTAAGGATTAAATTGAGTTATGAGCTTGCAGGGCAACTAAGCAGGACCAATGCAACCGCGGCGGCAAAATATCTTGAAGCAGGATATACATTGGCAAAAGCGGCAAACGATAAATATTACACGGCAAAATATTTTTTAAACAAGGGCGATTTGCTTTTTGTCATGGCAAAATATAGGGAATCACTATTATACCATGATTCCGCATTGGTTTTATATAACAGGTTGATAACTTCCGCCACACCTGCACCGGCACAATTGGAAACGTACCAATTTGAAAAGACGGATTGCCTGATTGGCAAAGCCCTGTCATCAGCTAAACTTTATCATTTTCTGCAATCTACCGCATACTGCCTGGAAGGCATTGCCGGGCTTGAAGATGTAAAAGGCAATGGAAAAAATGTTTACCTGGCAACACTGCATGCCGATATTGCCAGCAACTATTATGAGCTGGAGCAATTTGAAAATTCCTTAAAGTACGATAAATCAGGGCTGGCTTATTTAAACCGGAACGATGATATTGATGTGTATGTCATAGGGCATCTTTTTGTAGCGGATGATTTTAGCGCCCTGTCGCAATTCGATTCCTCATCGGTATATCTTGAAAAAGTACGCCCCATTGTAATGCAGTTAAACAAGCCGAATTTGGACGTAAGGTTTTATTACATACTTGGCGGTATTTACCGAAAGAAGAAAGAATGGAATAATGCCTTGGTTAATTACCAAAAAGCGAATGAAGCGGCAAAAAAAATGAATGATGATTTTCAGGTAGTGAATAGTGAAGAAGGGCTTTCAGCCTGTTACCTGCATACCGGCAACCTTGCTAAAGCAAGGGGATTTGCATTGAATGTTTTAAATGAATCAATCAGGATAAATATACCATTGTTTAAAATGCAGGCTTTGCAGTTGCTTACCCAAATTGAAGAAAAAGCCGGGGATATTGACAAAGCCTATCAATACCAAAAGCAATTCATAGCAATTGGCGATAGTGTAAAGAAAGAAAAACTGCAACGGCAAATGAATGAAACAGAAGTAAAATATCAAACTGAAAAAAAGCAAAAGGAAATACTGCGGTTGCAAAAAGATAAACTTGCGCAATCACTTTCCATCAAAAAAAAATCAACCCTTAATTATTTTTTGACAGGTTCATTAGCCGCTTTACTGATAACCGGCTTTTTGGGTTATCGAAATTTCCGCCACCGGCAGCAATTGGCGAAGCAGCAGGATGAGCTGCATCATCAGCATATTAGTGAATTGGAAAAAGATAAACGATTAATAGCTGTTGATGCCATGCTGCAGGGGCAGGAAGAAGAAAGAAGCCGGTTGGCTAAAGATCTCCACGATGGATTGGGTGGTTTATTATCAGGCGTAAAATTTTCATTAAGCAATATGAAAGACAATTTAATCATAACACCCGATAACATGGCTGTGTTTGAGCGGTCATTGGATATGCTGGACACTTCCATAAAAGAACTGCGGCGGGTAGCCCATAACATGATGCCGGAATTACTTGCGAAGTTTGGATTAGATGAAGCGCTGAAGGAATATTGTAATTCCATTAATGCTACTGATTTGGTTTCGGTAAAGTATCAATCAATGGGGATGGGTACAAGAATCGAAAGATCATCCGAAATAATCATATACCGCATCATTCAGGAATTGCTTAATAATATCATGAAGCATGCGGCAGCTACGGAAGCAATGGTGCAGTTGATAAAGGAAGAAGGGCGTTTTAGCATTATTGTAGAAGATAATGGAAAAGGTTTTGATACTGCCCCGCTTGATAATAATAAAGGCGCCGGGCTTATCAGTATCCGGTCAAGAGTGGATTATTTAAAAGGGCAGTTGGATATTCATTCGGAGGCAGGCAAAGGCACATTGGTAAATATTGAATTCAAACTATAATTATGATCCGCGTTTTTATTGTTGACGATCATCCTGTTGTTATAGAAGGCATACACTCATTGCTGCAAAATGAACAGGATATTGCATGGATGGGGCAGGCGATGAACGCACAATCCTGTCTTGGTTATTTTGTAAACAATTCGGCGGATGTGGTATTAATGGATATTAGCATGCCGGGCATGGATGGCGTAGGGTTATGTGCGGTGATGAAAGAAAAATATCCGGGCGTTATGATCCTCGGCCTCAGTGGCTTTAACCAGGGGTTATATATAAAAAAAATGGTGGAAAACGGGGCGTCGGGTTATATTTTAAAAAACTCGTCGAAAGAAGAATTAATTAAAGCGATACATGCGGTACATGAGGGTTGTATTTATTTTAGCGGCGAGGTAGGAATGGCTTTACAGGAATATCAAAAATCATCAAAGACGGATTTGCCATTGTTAACGCCCAGGGAAAAAGAAGTGCTGGAATTAATTGCAGCCGGCTACACCAATCCGCAAATAGCCGAAAAAATATTTTTAAGCCCTTTTACCGTAGATAGCCACAGAAAAAATTTATTAGCCAAGCTGGCTGTAAAAAATACGGCAAGCCTTATAAGGCTTGCCATAGAAAAAAAATTGATTTAATTGTTTATTGATTTGGTAAAAGCTGAAAAAAAATAGCTGAATAGCGGAAGGAGGGAGTGGACAGCCAGGAGGAAAATTGATTTCACCCCTGCAGGGTTTCAGAAAATCAAGATTAATTCATTTCCTTAATAATTACATCCCTTCGGGCAATGCCATAATAGTTCGCAACGCTCAAAAACGTGGATTTTTTATTAACCCAACAAACAGTTTCCATGTCAACTACCATATATTTTTTTGTCCAGGCGAAAGAATTTCATGGCAACATCGTTGCATCGCCCTCTTGTACTGCATACCATTGGGGATCTTTAATTGCGTTATGTTGAGCGATTCTTTAGGTCTAAATAATGAACTGGCAGAAGTCTTCCCCTGTTGGGTATTGTCATTTAGTTAAGCGAAATTGTTATTTTGTTCCGTAGGAACAGTATGTGGGTAGCAATCAATTACCACCTTTCCCAAGCAAGTTAAAGAGGCTCTCTTAGCTACTAATTGCCTACAGTAAAGGAGTAGTGGCGCTCTGCAAGGTGCCGGTCAACAAACAATAACCAAAAGCCCCCCATTAACATCTTTTTAATGGGGGGCTTTTGCTGGGGGCTTTCGGCTATTGTTCTTAATGTTACCAGCAGTTCTATTTGAATGATTTTAATTTGTTTTCAG
>JANOTW010000948.1:0-6694 GCA_031416575.1 Ferruginibacter sp. | reverse complement strand
CACAAAAATGAAATCATTAAAAATGCTGATGATGGCAGCTTTAACCATCCTGACTGTTTCGGTTTTCGCCCAAACTGAAACAACAAAAAAATCAAAAGCGACTAATCAGAAGTCAGAAAAAATGAATTACTGTTGTGCCATGCACCCCGATGTAACCAGCGACCATCCATGCAAATGCTCCAAATGCGGGATTGATTTAACCAAAACAAAAAAGGAACAAATGAAAATGGATGTAATGAAAATATATACCTGCCCGATGGATCAGGGAGTAACAAGCAATGCACCCTGCAAGTGTTCCAAATGCAATATGGATTTAAAAGAAACGAAGAAAATAACCAAATCCTATTCTTGCTCAATGCACCCGGATGTAACCAGTGACAAACCAGGCAAATGTTCCAAATGCGGGATGGATTTGACCAAAACAAAAAAGGAACAAATGAAAATGGATGTAATGAAAGTATATGCTTGCCCGATGCATCCGGAAGTAACAAGCAATACTCCGGGCAAATGTTCTAAATGCAATATGGATTTAAAAGCAATGGAGAAAACTACCAAATCCTATTCTTGTTCTATGCACCCGGATGTAACCAGTGATAAACCAGGCAAATGTTCCAAATGCGGGATGGATTTGACCAAATCAAAAAAGGAACAAATGAAAATGGATGTAATGAAAATATATACTTGCCCGATGCATCCGGAAGTAACAAGCAATACTCCGGGCAAATGTTCTAAATGCAATATGGATTTAAAAGAAAAGAAAGAAGGCCACTCTAACAATCATCACTAATGCCAGCAAAATTTTAAACAAGAATGAAAAGTTATTCATCCGTTTATTATCCTTATAGGCCGGCGCTGATATAGTAGTTACGTGTAATAAAATAATTCATCCTTCCAAGGCTAATTTATATTGATGAGTTACTGGCACAGGAAGTATGTAAAAACAGATTTGTTGATTATTAAAAATTGAACGTATGAAATCAGTTAAAGATATTGATCTGTCTCCCAAGGCTGGAAAGAGATACTCGAAAAACTGCAACAGGGAATGGAGGGAAGAATTTATTTATTTTTTGCTGGTGGACCGGTTTCATGATAATAATAAACGGGTTACGGCTGATTTTACTTCAAGCCACCATGGCTTTGGTGATGAAGAACAGTTGGGCAAACAATGCGGCGGCACTTTACGGGGCATCATCAATCATCTTGATTACATAAAAAACCTGGGCTGTACCGCCATTTGGCTTAGCCCGGTTTTTAAAAACAATCCTGAGTCTTATCATGGTTATGCCATTGAAAATTATCTGGAAGTTGATGAACGCTTTGGTACCAAATCAGATATGGAAGAACTGGTGGAGATAGCGCATGTTTATGGTATGCGGGTATTTCTTGATATTGTATTGCATCATGCAGGTGATAACTGGAACTATCCGGGAGGTGGGCCCTATTATTATCATGAAGGAACTGAATTCACTTTTGGAAATTGGCGCTACAAGGATAAGCCCATTCCAATTGAATTAAGAAACCCCGCCCTTTATGGCCGCAAAGGGCAGATAAAAAACTTTGATGCTTATCCTGAAACAATGGAAGGGGATTTTTATAGTTTAAAGGCGTTTAAAAATGACGAATCAAGGGAAGCAATTTATGTTCAAAAAATTTTAACCGCCATACATTGTTACTGGATAAAGGAATTGGATATTGATGGTTTCCGCCTTGATGCGGTAAAACACATGGGAGCATTATCCATCAGCAGGTTTTGTAGCTATGTAAGGGAATATGCTTATTCACTTGGTAAGAAAAACTTTTTTTTGTTTGGGGAATTGGCAGGAACCGACGCCTTATGCAACGACTATTTAGGCCCAAAAACATTAACTACCTATAATGACCAAAACATTTATTATGGATTAAATTCAGTGTTGGATTTTCAATTACATTTTTTATTGGAAGGTGTTATTAAAGGAAAAGATTCGCCGGGGAAATTGATTGAAAGGTATGCGGAGTTGCAGAAAAACGCATTAGGCCGTGGAGAATATGGAGAATTTCTGGTAACCTTCATTGATAACCACGACCAGATTGGCGATGAATTCAAAGACCGCTTTGGACATGATGCCGAGCCTGCTCAAATCATTGCCGGTATTGCTTTTCTTCTTTGTGCTTTAGGCACGCCTTGCATTTACTATGGTACTGAACAGGGCCTGGATGGTTGTGGCAAAGGCGACAGGTACATCCGGGAATGTCTTTTTAACCCCAATGATAAAAACACCAATTTACTTAATCAGCAATCAGAGATATATAAAGCCATTGCTTCCATTGCACAATTCAGAAATGAAAGCAATGTATTAAGATTTGGCAGAATGTTCATTCGTGAAATATCCGCGGATGGTATTCACTTTCATTTGCCGGAATGCAATAAATGTACGCTTGCCTTTTCAAGAATATTATATAACCAGGAAGTAGTTTTTATTTTCAACTCATCCAACTGTGATGCGAAAGAAGAATACGTATTGGTTGATTGCCACTTGAACCGTGGGAAAAAATGGATGGAATGTGTTTATGGCAAAAAAAGCAATGTCGAAATAATCGTTTCAAAAAATCCTGCTAACCCGATATGTTTTATTAAGCTGCATTTAAAACCAATGGAGCTTGTCATTCTAAAAAATTATTAAACAATTAAATTTAAAAACCATGAAAAAGATCTTTTTTTTATTAGCGGTAGCTGCAATAGCAATTGCTACTTCCTGCAACGATGAATCAAAAAGTAAAAACGGGTCAAAAGAAATGAAACACAATGAGAAAGAAATGAAAAACATGAAAAAATAGATTCCACGAATATGGAATGGAAAGCACAATACATAAAAACCAACCTTAAATGGATGCTTTAAAAAAAGGAAATCCTGTTTCCGCACCTAAAATCATCAAACAAATATTATGGTAAGAGCGCTCATAACATTCGCTTTAAAAAACAGGCTGGTTGTACTGCTGGTGGCGGCGGGATTGTTTGCATGGGGCATTTATTCCATCAGGGAAAATCCTATTGACGCCATACCGGACCTATCGGAAAACCAGGTGATTGTTTTTACCGGGTGGATGGGGCGAAGCCCGCAATTAATGGAAGACCAGATTACCTATCCATTGGTTTCAAACCTGCAGGGTATCCCTCGTATTAAAAACGTAAGAGGTACCTCCATGTTCGGAATGAGTTTCGTGTATGTGATTTTTGAAGATGATGTAGATGTTTATTGGGCCAGAACAAGGGTGCTGGAAAGATTAAACTACGCACAACGGTTGTTGCCACAGGGCATAACCCCCTCCCTGGGCCCTGATGGCACTGGTGTAGGCCATATATTCTGGTATCATCTTGATGCAAAAAAAATGGATTTGGGTGAACAACGTGCCCTGCAGGATTGGTACGTAAAATTTGCCTTGCAAACTGTACCCGGCGTTGCAGAAGTAGCCTCTTTTGGCGGTTTTGAAAAACAATACCAGATTTTATTGGACCCGGTAAAACTTCAGTTTTATAATGTTACCCTGATGGATGTGATGAACAAAGTAAAAGCCAACAACAATGATGTAGGTGGCCGCAAATTTGAAATGAGCGATATGGCTTATATTATTCGCGGGCTGGGCTATATTAAAAATACGGACGATGTGGAAGATATATCACTGGGGCAATATAACGGTATTCCGGTAAGGGTTAAAGATGTAGGTACCGTACAAATGGGTGGGGACCTGCGGTTGGGCATTTTTGACCAGAATGGCGAAGGTGAAGTGGTGGGTGGAATAGTAGTAATGCGGTATGGGGAGAATGCGGACAAGTTGATAAAAGCGGTAAAAGCAAAAATGAAAGAAGTACAAAAAGGCTTACCGGAAGGCGTAACATTTAAAACTTCTTACGACAGAAGCATACTAATTGAAGAAGCGGTAGAATCAGTAAAGGGAACGCTGATGGAAATAATGATTACCGTTTCCATTGTAATACTTGTATTTCTTTTTAACTGGCGAAGCGCATTGGTAATATTGATCCAACTTCCCATTTCTGTCGCCATCGGGTTTATTTTACTGCAGGCATTCGGGCTTTCATCAAATATCATGTCATTAACGGGTATCGCACTGGCCATTGGGGTAGTGGTGGATGATGGGATAGTAATGGTGGAAAACTCTTACCGGCATATTTGTGATGAACAAATAAAGCGGACAGGCGGATAAAAGGTGGCTGGCGGGGGTACTGGCCACGGCAGCAGAAATTATAGTGCGCAGGGGATATTTATTTTGCACAATGACCAAATAAAATACGCTTACCCCCCATCCCCTGAAGGGGTGAAAATTGTTAATTTAAAACGTAATTAAAGTTGCCCAATGGTATCAAGTACAAGAGGGCGATGCAACGATGATGCCCATTGCTTCACTGCCCGGACAAAAATTTTTACACAGGTTTTTATCCCTTGTGCAATATAATTGACTCAACATTTAACGAATTAAATATGAAATGGATTAAAAAAATATTTAAAAGAAGCCCGGAAATACTTACTGCGGAAGAGCGGTTGAAAATTATTGAGAGCGCCTCCAGACAGGTGGGGCCGGGTGTGTTTAATTCCACCATTGTCGTGATTGCGTCTTTTCTGCCGGTATTCCTCTTAACCGGTATGGAAGGAAAATTATTTTCTCCCCTGGCCTACACGAAATCTTTCATTTTAATCGTGGATGCATTTATCGCCATTACACTTACCCCTGTTTTAATTTCATTTCTTATCAAGGGCAAACTGATACCCGAAGGAAAGAATCCCATTACCAGGATTTTAAATAAAATTTATACACCCATTCTTTCATTTTGTTTCAGGTGGCGCAAAACAGTGATTGGTGTAAACCTTGTGGCATTGGCAATAGGTGTTTTCATGTTCACCCGGCTTGGCTCCGAATTCATGCCCCCTCTTGATGAAGGCTCATTGCTGTTTATGCCCGTAACCATGCCCGATGTTTCCAACTCGGAAGTTAAAAGGCTGTTACAGGTGCAGGATAAAATAATTAAAACCGTACCGGAGGTGGCCCATGTACTGGGCAAAGCCGGCAGGGCCAATACGGCAACCGATAATTCCCCTGTAAGCATGATTGAAACCATCATCCTGCTGAAGCCTGCAAATGAGTGGAGAAAAGGATTGACAAAAAATGATGTAATTAATGAATTGAACAACAAGCTGCAGATACCCGGCATCACCAATGGCTGGACACAACCCATCATCAATCGTATCAACATGCTCTCCACCGGTATCCGCACGGATGTAGGGATAAAAGTATATGGCCAAAACCTGGATACGATCTATGCCTTTTCGCAGCAAATTAAAAAAGCGTTGGAAGGTACGCCGGGCGTAAAAGATTTATATGTAGAACCAATTACCGGGGGCAAGTATATTGAAATAGCCGTGAAGCGGGAGGAGATCGGAAGGTATGGAATGAGTGTGGACGATGTGAACGCCGTAGTGGAAAGCGCCTTGGGTGGAATGAAACTTACCACTACAATTGAGGGCAGGCAACGGTTTTCGGTAAATGCACGGTTTGCTCAAGACTTTCGGGATAATATACAATCCTTAAAAAGATTACAGGTGCAAACAATGAGCTATGGCCCCATACCATTGGAGGCGGTTGCCGATGTACGGATAGCTGAAGGCCCACCTATGATAAATTCGGAAAATGCCATGCTTAGGGGAACGGTATTATTTAATGTACGGGAAAGAGACTTAGGCAGCACCGTTACCGAAGCGCAAAAAAAACTGAATGCGATGATTAGCAGAATGCCCAAAGGCTATTTTCTGGATTGGAGCGGGCAATGGGAAAATCAACTCAGGGCTAATAAAACCTTGAAGACAATTATGCCCATAGTTCTTGTAATAATTTTCATGGTATTATACTTTACGTACAAGTCCATGAAGGAAGCGCTAATGTCCATGATAACGGTTCCCTTTGCTTTGATTGGCGGTGTATATGCAGTATATTTTTTTGGGGTCAATTTATCGGTAGCCGTAGCGGTAGGCTTTATCGCTTTGTTCGGCATGGCGATTGAAACCGTTATGCTGATGACGATTTACCTCAACCTGTCCATAAAGAATATGGTAGCGGAACATGGCAACCGAAAAGAAACAATAACCCCGGTTTTATTAAGGGAGTATGTTATCAGGGGGGCTACGCAACGGCTGCGCCCATTTATGATGACGGTTTCCGTTTCGCTTTTTGGCTTGATACCCATTTTGTGGGCCACCGGTACTGGCAGCGATATAATGCTTGCCATCACCATTCCATTAATTGGCGGTACCCTATCCGCTACTATTTATGTAATGCTGGTTACGCCAATAGTTTTTCTGTTGGTAAAAGAATGGGAACTTAAAAAACAGGGAAAGGTGGAAGTAATTGATGCATCCGAATAATTATTTTTTATGTACAAAACCGTATCATGCTATTGGGCTACTCTTGTTTCGCGTTTTTATACAACCATGCTTTTTGTCCGGGCTAAGAAGCTATGTGGAGCATCGTTGCATCGCCCTCTTGTACTATATACCATTGGGGAACTTTAATTGTGTTATAATGAGCGGTTCATCAGGCGCAGTCAATCAACTGGCAGAAGGCCTCTGATAATGATATTCTCCTCAAGGGATAAAATAGCGATATTTTCTTTATAGGATTAGGTGTATTATTCGCAAAGGTGCTACCA
>JANOTW010000947.1:0-2117 GCA_031416575.1 Ferruginibacter sp. | reverse complement strand
GTCGCTTTATCTATAACTTCTGATGGCCTATAACCGATATTAAGAGATGCTTCAGGGTTGAAAAGTTTTATAATACCTGTTTCATCAGTAGCGATAATCATAGCCCCGGCATTGTCAAGTAAAGCTTTTTGAAAGGATTGTACATCTTCCAGTTTGCCACTTGATATTTCTAATTGCTGCAGGGTTTCCGTTAAATCCTTTGTACGTTGCTCCACTGTTGCTTCCAGTTCTTCATTCAGTTTTTCAATTTCCGCTTCTGCTTTTTTGCGTATGGATATATCACTTATAAAAGCAATTACATTTTCATCACCATTTTTTTGATAGTTACCGAGGCTTATCTCAACGGGAAATTCTGTTCCGTCTTTTTTTACAGCGAACAAAACCATCCCCACACCCATTGGCCGGCTCTTTGGATAATGTGTGTATGCCTCTCTATGGATAACATGTTTATGATGATACCGCCGGGGAATAAGCGCTTCAATGGGCTTCTCAATTATTTCTTCAATCTTATAACAAAAAAGTTTTAGCGCAAAGGGGTTTACAGATTGAATAACCCCCTTATTATTTACCACAACAATGCCTATAGAAGCATGATTAAAAAGCGCTTCGAAACGATAGGATTCATTAACACTGTTTTGCATGGAAGACTGCATAAGTAAATGTAATCACAAATTGAAGTAAAGAGATTTAATAAAAACTAATCTTTTATAAGAGTGCCTGCTTTCATTACGATTTTATTTTCAATAAACCGGTTTTATACATTTCCAACCACATTACACCGGCAAATGCCACGCCAAAACAAAGCCAGAACTGGCCTTGGGTAATGGGTGTAAGTTGAAAAAGGCTACGGACAAAAGGAACAAAATGCAGCACTGCCAGGAAGAATGCTGAGATAATAAGAATAACAGGGGCCAGGCTATTTTCATACCGGCTGGTGTAAAAAATGGTTTTGGAAAAAGAACGATTGGCAAAGGTGAGAAACACATTGCTTAGTATCAGCATTGCAAAAACAATGGTTCTTGTTTGTTCCAGGCTGGCGCCGCTGTTCATAAAATAATAATACAAAATCATGACCCCGGCTGCAATAATAATTCCCTGCACAATACTCATAAACAGTTCTTGCCGGGTAAAAATTCCGCCGTTTCTTTCCTGCGGGGTTTGCTGCATGATATTTCTTCCACTGGTTCTTTCTCAAAAAAGATGGAACAGGTTGGGCCCCATGATCAGTTTCAAAAAAATGATATGGATAGGAGTAAAAATATTGGGATAAGCCCAGCCAAATATTACCGGCAATGATGCCGTAAGTATAATAGGAATATGAGTTGAAATTATATAAGGAACTGTTTTTTTAGGTTGCTGAAGATTTAATGGGGTGCATTTCAAATTTTCGCTCCACTTATCAAGGCCGTGGCAGGTGGAACACCGACCACGGCTGGCTGCCCCTGGCTGGTGGAACACCAGCCAGCGAAAATTTGAATTGCACCCATTTAATGTTTACCGCCTTTTTTATAAAACAGTTCCTTTACCTTCAATGCTTTCTTTGATAAACTGTTTTAACCCTGATGGCATTACATCTAAGATATCATTCATTTCTTCTTCAGAAACAAAATAATTCAGCGCCTTGAATACGGAGGCAACTGCAACCGCCGCTTTTGCATTATTACCAAAATCATACCCTGCCAGCCCAACACCTTCCTGCCTCACTTCATCCAGGAAGTCATTTATATGGCTGATGCGGTTAAAGATTTTATTAAACCTCCAGCCATCCACATACACGCCTTTCAGCGACACAGGCAACTGTGCCAGCAACTGAAATGATTCTTTGTAACTCAACCGGTTTCGCAATGCATGGATCAACGCACGGATAATTCTGCCTGCTTTATCCAGCGGTACTTCCAGCTCCTCAGCCACCAGGCGAACAAATTCATTTCTTTTAACTGCGTTTTTTTTCAAAATCAAGCGACATGAAATATTATTTCTTAGATTTTGAACCAGCCGGATGTTCAATTTCAAAACTGAGTTTGGCGGTAATGCGGTACTCAACAATTTTATTGTTTTTCACTACTGCACTGTGATCCTGTATGTACAGGGAACGAATATGCTTTAGTGTTTGTGAT
>JANOTW010000946.1:0-1554 GCA_031416575.1 Ferruginibacter sp. | reverse complement strand
TAAAAAGACCTCCATTATAAGCAAAAACATCATACCTTTTCCCTTTGTAGCCTGTGTTGAGGTACTCAAAGTATTTCTTGAATCTGTCGTATAGTGGTATTTCAACATCCCTTTCCTGTAAATCTCTCCAATCACTCAATATCAGTCTAACTGAATTGGGCGGCAGTAGATGCCTATCTTCACCAAAGAACAAGAATAAAAAACGGTCAATTAGTTTTTGAGATTTCTTGAAGAGTTCCAAGGGTTCAAAATCAGGATTTAACAGCACTAAGTTTTGATGTAATTCTCTTTTAAATAATGAATAGTCTTTAGACCATCCTCTTTCAGGGAGAGAATGATTTCTTAATGCATCTATTCCGGGAGAGGATGTATCCTTTATTCTTACTTTTGCCGGAACAATTAACTATTGTCTTTTCCATTAATTGATTTTACTAACCCTCCCCTTTGGGGAGTAAGAAAAATTCAACTATATGATAAATTCTGGGGGGCCTATTTCCGTCATCGGCGCCGGCACCATGGGCAATGGCATTGCACATGTTTTTGCACAGGCCGGTTATAAAGTAACTATTGTTGATATTTCTTTGACACAATTGGATAAGGCCATTGCCAACATTGGTAAAAATTTTGATCGGCAGATTGCTAAAGGCAGCGCAACTGAAGAAGAAAAAAAAACGGCGCTTCGTAATATCAGTATCTGCTCCAATATAAGTGAAGGTGTAAAAAATGCGGAGCTGGTAATAGAAGCTGCTACTGAAAATGTAGAACTGAAACTGCAGATTTTTGAACAATTAGATAAGCTGGCGCCAAAAGAAGCTATACTTGCCAGCAATACATCTTCTATTTCTATTACAAAAATAGCTGCGGCCACCGGTCGTGGCGGCAAAGTGATCGGTATGCACTTTATGAATCCAGTACCAGTGATGAAACTGGTAGAGATCATCAATGGCTATGCTACAAAAAAGGAAGTAACTGATACGATTGTTGAATTGAGCAAACAATTAGGTAAAGTTCCTTGCGTAGTAAATGATTATCCCGGCTTTATTGCCAACCGCATTCTGATGCCGATGATCAATGAAGCCATCTATAGTTTGTATGAAGGCGTAGCGGGAGTAGAAGAAATAGATACAGTAATGAAATTGGGTATGGCCCACCCAATGGGGCCTTTGCAGTTAGCCGACTTTATTGGATTGGATGTTTGCTATTCTATTCTAAATGTTTTGCATGATGGTTTTGGCAATCCTAAATATGCTCCCTGTCCTTTATTAGTAAATATGGTAACAGCCGGTAAGTTGGGTGTAAAAAGCGGTGAAGGGTTTTATAAGTATGAAGCGGGGAGAAAGGAGTTGGCGGTGAGTGAGAGGTTTAAAAGATAATTTGTATAAATATTTGAGCATACTACTAATACAATAAAAATGGCTATACCCGACTTCCAATCTCTAATGTTGCCTTTATTGACATTCGTTGCTGATAATCAAGAACACTCAACTAAAGATGCATTGAATCATTTAGCAGCAGAATTTAAACTAACTGAGGAACAACTTAGTGAAATGTTAC
>JANOTW010000945.1:0-5805 GCA_031416575.1 Ferruginibacter sp. | reverse complement strand
AAAAATAAAGGGCTAAGCAGCGTTAATACTTCGATACTTGCCTTTTAACTTGTTAATAAATTTAACTTTATTAGCCAATTATTCACTTTCTTTGCGAACATAAAACAGAACTAATATGCTATTAAAAAAATTATTACCTCTCTTTATCGCCTTTCTGGCAATGCCTTTTATAATGATTGCCCAGGTTACTACGAGTAGTATGAATGGTACTGTAAAAGACCTCAAAGGCCCTGAACTGGCAGGAGCAACGATTAGTGCTATACACATACCTACAGGCACTGTTTATTCTGCACCTGCAAGAAAAGGGGGAATATTTTACATACCTAACATGAATCCTGGCGGCCCTTACACGGTAACCGTTTCCAATGTTGGCTATAAAACCCTTACAAAGGAAGGAATAAATTTATCTCTTGGTGAAACCCTGAACGAAAACTTTGAGCTGATAGAAAGTGCCGGCAGTTTAACTGAAGTTGTTGTATCAACCACAAGGGCTTTACCTACTTCTGGCAAAGGAGGTACTGAAACCACCATTGGCAGGGACAAAATGGCTAATTTGCCTACAGTGGGTAGAAATATATCGGATTATCTGAGGTTTGTACCTCAGGCAAAAGTTACTTCCGATGGGGGTATTTCACTAGCAGGACAAAACAATCGTTATAATTCATTTTATATAGATGGCGCCGTAAACAATGATGTTTTTGGTTTATCAGCATCAGGAACAAATGGTGGGCAGGCTGGTATTGCTCCTATTTCTATTGATGCTATAGATCAGTTTCAGGTGGTTCTTGCTCCATACGATGCATCTTTAGGTAATTTCACAGGCGGTGGTATTAATGCCATTACACGAAGTGGTACCAATACCTTATCAGGATCTGTTTATCATTTTTTTCGTAATCAGGGCCTTTCGGGCAAAACCCCGGGTGTTGATAAAAGTGTTGCTACTAACCTGTCAAATTTCTCCAACAAAACAACTGGTTTCAGGATAGGTGGCCCTATCATAAAGAATAAACTATTTTTCTTCTTAAATGGAGAAATTCAAAGAGATGAAAGGCCTCAGCCATTTGATTTTAGAAATTATGTTGGAGCATCTGCCCAAACAAGTATTGATGGATTAGTTTCCTTTCTTAAGACCTCATTTAACTATGAAGCCGGTGGATATCTTGATAATCCTGAAACTGTAGAAGCCAACAGGATAGCAACCAAACTGGATTGGAATATCAACTCAAAAAACAAATTAAGTTTTAGTTACAGATACAATGATGGTTTTAGAAATAATACATCAAGAAGCAGCAACTCTACCATTAACTTCATGAACAATGGTTTCGAATTCCCTTCTTCAACAAACTCAGCATCACTTGAATTGAATTCACGTTTTGGGGGAAATGCGAGTAATAAGTTATTATTAACCATGACGAATGTAACGGATGACAGGGGAGCTATCGGATCTCCATTCCCCAGGGTAACCATTAATGACGGGACTGGCAGAATCGTATTTGGTACGGACGAGTTTTCAACCGGAAACCTTTTAAAACAGAATAACCTTGCACTATTTGATGTGTACAAATTTTACAAAGGAAAACATACGATCTCTGCGGGTACGGATAACGAAATAAGCAAATCAACCAATATATTTATTCGCCAAAACTATGGTTCTTATGTTTTTGATAATTTGGCTACCTTCTTAGCAGGAGGAAATGCTACTACGTATGACAGGTCTTATTCATTGCTTGATCCGGGTAAGGGTGGCGATGCCTCTTTGAATGCTGCCGCTAAATTCAACACTTTACGTTTAGGATTCTTTATTGGCGATGAGATCAAGGTAAATAATCTGTTCACCATTACAATGGGTTTACGTGCCGATAACACAAAATTTTTAACCACTCCAAAAACTGATAACTTTTTTAATGATTCCGCACTTTCATTATTTTCTGCCTATTATGATATGAAAGGTGCCCGTTCCGGCCAGATTGCAGACCCTAAATGGTCGTTGAACCCCAGGTTGGGCTTCGTATATAAACTCCCTGATGAAGCGCTTACTATTCGTGGTGGTTTGGGAATGTTCACCGGCAGGGTCCCATTGGTTTGGCCTGGTGGTGTATATAACAATAATGGTATCAGTATTGCCGGTATAAGAAGCAGTAATGTTGCTTTCAGACAAGATCCCTTTGGCCAATATGCTGCTTCGGATTTTGGCATCAATGTTCCTGTTCCTTCAGGGCAGATAGATCTTATTGCCAAAGATTTCAGAATGAACAAAATTTTTAGAATGTCTCTTGGCGCTGATAAACTGTTAGGCAATGGATGGAAACTTACTTTTGAAGGTATCTTCACTAAAAATATGAATGAAATTAATTACACACGTGTAGATATTTTACCTGCTAATTTAAAATCAGTGGGGGTTGATGTGAGGGACGTATATTCTTTATCCGGTAATTTTGCCAAATCAATTCCAATCAGGGCAAACGGTACTTCACCTTATACGGGTGTATATCTGTTAAGCAACAGCGCTGGTGAAAAAGGATTCTCCTATAATTTTGTAACTACTATTGATAAGGCCTGGAATAATAACTGGGCCTTTAACGCCAATTATTCTTTTGGAAATTCAATTGTAATAAACGAAGGCACCAGTTCGCAAAACAGCTCGCAGTGGCGTTTCATGGAAGCTGTAAATGGTAGAAATAATTTGCAGCGCTCAAACAGCGATTATGATCCCGGCCATAGAATTAATGCTTATGTAGCTAAAAAATTCAGCTACCTTAATAAAAGAATGGCCACTACCGTCTCTTTTGTTTATAATGGCCAAAGTGGAAACACCTTTAGCTATGTTCTAAACAGAGGTTTAATCAGGGATTTAGACAACTTTGAAACCAACGATCTGATGTTTATTCCTACAACGGACCAGTTAAACAATATGGTATTCCTATCAAGAACAACCAGTGGTGTTACTTACACTCCTCAGCAGCAGAGAGATTTCTTCAATGCTTATATTGAGAGTGATAAATATCTGAAGAAACATCGTGGCCAATATGCTGAGCGTAACGGGGCCCGCTTACCATTCACTCATGTTGTTGATTTGAAATTACAACAGGATTTTAATGTGAAACTTGGGAGCAAGACATATCAATTACAGGTAACTTATGATGTGTTTAACTTTACCAATCTCATCAACAGGGATGCAGGCAGGCAATATTTCGTAAGCAATGACCAATCAATCATTCTTGATTTTACAGGTTATGTTAGCGCTACCAAC
Source organism: Ferruginibacter sp. (assembly GCA_031416575.1). Lineage (GTDB taxonomy): Bacteria > Bacteroidota > Bacteroidia > Chitinophagales > Chitinophagaceae > Ferruginibacter. The sequence continues at coordinate 2,555 of JANOTW010000945.1, read as the reverse complement.
CTTACCCCTCAATACAGGTTTACCCCTCCCGCAAATAATAAACCATATAATATTTCTGATGGCGTATTCAACAGCTCCAGATGGAGCAGCCAGTTGGGTGTTAGATTATCTTTTTAGCATACATTTTAAATTATTTTTTTTAGTATTTTATTTTTTTCCCGATTGCAAAAAACGCCATGGCTTTCGTCGTGGCATTTTTTTATGCCTGCATTCAAATACTTTGTTGGCAAAAGCTAAATAAATAAGTGTCATTTATTGTCCGGGCCAAAGTATTTCATGGCATCATCGTTGCGTCGCACTCGTGTACTGCATACCTATGGGGAACTTTAATTGCGTTTTAATTAGCAAAACATCAACTCGCTATTATACTTCGAGACTGGTAAATTAGTGAATTTATATCAGGTAATTTAAACTGGCCAAATCCAGGCTGCGCACTTTCTAAAGGATACAATATGCTACTATCACTCACTATTTTAACCTTAGTAGAAAAAGGCTAACAGGATTACAACCCTGTCCCACCGGGTCGTCCGGGCGGGCTTATTACCTTTTTCATTGGCTTTATTATATATTCCCAGGTAATTGTGAGATAACTTTATCGAATAAGGTAATACGGTTCATCATCGCTAATCTTTTCTTCTACTAAGGTTCAAATCAAATCACTTTTTTTCTCGTTGCTCAGTACATCCAGTTAGGAATTATAAGCCATTGCCATATATCTGCAAAGCAAGTCAACTGTTGTATATCCTATTTTAACCCTTTACCTTTTAAATTTGTCACCACCTTCTTATCCTCACTCTCCAATTTTCGTTTCAATTTTTTTACATCTTCGGCGGCTGGTAACCGCTCAGGTTTTACGCCACGTTCTATCAGCATTTTTCTTACAGCGCTGTTATTGTCAACATGTTCTTTGCTGATAAGGGGCTCACCTTTCAAATCTTTTTCTGTTACATTATGGCTGGTTAACTCTGTTGCAAAGTCTTTTGCTTTAATGGTAAGCGTTGGTAAAAAATCTGCCAGTGGCCTGTTGGCAGGTACCGCTAATTTGTGTTTCATTTCGTTGGTACTAAAACCACCAAATAATGCCGCATCACCTTTAGAGCGGATGATGGCAAAGCCCTTTTCATCTACGCCCCGTTCATATATAATTCCTGATAATTTCTTTTCCGATCTTGATAGTTTTTCCCTTGCCGTTACCCTGGCAATATCCAATAAGCGTTGTTCAATAATTTCCTGCTTACGTGTTTGTACGGCGAAATAAGTTTGGGCAAATGCAATGGCCTGTTTAGCGGCATCCCCATTTTGTGCCACTAAGTAGCAGGCGTAACGGGTGAGAGCGATATCTTCAATTTCACGTTCTGCGCCACTACCCAATACTACCATTTTGTTGACATCAACAAAATGGTTACCCAATTTTTCTCCGGCATTGATACAGGCATCTTTTGCCTTGTCAATTACTTTTAAGAAATTGCGCCATTCCGCATAGCCTAATATTTCCTGCAACTCCCTTGCACTCCAGCATTCGATGCCTTTGTAATCATAACCAGCCTGTTCAAATTGTTGAAATAATTCGGTGATCAGTTCTTTTTTCATATGTTTTTTATTTAAGCGTTATCAAGATAAACAATTAAATATATTATTCCCGTCATTTATCTGCATTCAGAAACGTTTGAATAGAAAGTAAAAGTGTATCGCTATCTTTTATAAATTTTAGCAAGTTGCCTGCATTGGAAGAAGCCGGTGAGGTATCGGATCCTGGAGAGATGAATGCATTTTGACAGTCTTAAATTGCTTTCAATAAAACACAATTAAAGATCCACATTGGTATGCGGTACACGAGTGCGACGCAACGATGATCCACATAGCTGCTTCTTAGCACGGACAATAAAACCTGGTTTAACCAACGCACCAACTGAATTAACAAATCCTTGTAAAACCTTTCATCAGATAAATTTCAATTTTAAATCAACTACAATACATTGTGGCAAAATTAAAAAACAACGGGTTGATTTTAAAATTACTTTTCCTCTCTTACTGTTTTGCCGGGGCGTTTGTTTTACAAACAAATGCGCAGGAATACCTGCTTACCGGTAAAATAATTAATGCCGCCATGGAGCCACTTGCCTACGCATCCGTTAGCATTAAAGAATTACAAACCGGTACCACCACAGATAATAACGGCGATTTTAAATTTCAGTTAGAAGCAGGTAAATACGATATGATAGTTACGATGATGGGCTATAAAACACAATTGCTTACCATCACTATCACCAAACCATACACGCTTAATATTATAATGGAAACGGAGAAAGCTACCTTGCTGGGTGAGGTGCAGGTGGTAGGTTCCAGAAAAGACCGTGCAGAAGAAATTGTGCGGAATGTGATCAGGAATAAAGAAGTGATACTACAAAATGCAGCAACCTATAGTTGCAATATTTATATTAAAGCCACGGATGAAAACAGCTTTATATCAAAACCAAAAAAGAAAGCTGCTGATACCAATAAACTGCACATTCAATTAAATGCCATGAACATGGCGGAGGTTTTTGTGAAACTGG
>JANOTW010000944.1:0-3427 GCA_031416575.1 Ferruginibacter sp. | reverse complement strand
CTTCTTGTTGCAATAGCGGTTGGGCCCCTTTTTTTCACTGAAATTGTGCAATTATGATGCAACCATTGTGCAATTTGTGCAATTCTACATTGGTATTATATCCGCCATTTATCCGCCAGGCTTAAATTTATGATTGGTCCCTTTTTTTCTCCCTCTTTCATAAAAATATTTAATTCAATACGGTTGTCCAAATCCCTTAATGCGGTCCTGTCGGAAGTTTTATTGATTTCCTGGTATTCTTTATTGGTGATTTTCCCTTTCTCTTTCACAAAGGATACAGCCATTACTTTGCGGTCATTTCGGTCAATTAGCGGTCAATTAATGGCCAATACGGCCAATAAGCGGCCAATTAATTTTTTAGCTCATACTTGCTCCCACGCCCTTTTAAACCAGCTTGTTTTAGCAGCTCTTTACCAATCAATTGTTTTAATTCTTCAGTAGCAAGCGTTTTGCCAACAGTATTTATCTCCTGGTATTTTGAATTGGTAATATTGCCATTCTCCACTACATACAGCACTGCCTTTACCTGCCGTTCATTCAATCCCAGTTTTTGTAACTGTTCTGTGTTGTACTTATTTTTAAAAAGGGTAACCAATATACCACCGTCCTGTTCAATAATTTCAGGATCGGGTAAACCTGCTTCCTTGCAGGTACTGATAATTTTTAATGTGCCACTTCCCCATGTATCAATATAACCGCCTTTGAAACATACATCGGCGATCAACAAATTCCGGGGACGTGAGGGGTGCTGGCGTTTAAGTGAATCCAAACTAATACCGGCAGGCAGCCCGCCTTCGTTCCAGATATTAAAATAATTATCGAAAATACGCACCTGTACTACAGATGAACCCAAGTAATTTTTATGCACCAGTGCATTCAGCAACATTTCACGAAGGGCTGCAACAGGGTATTCGCCTTTCTCAATCCTTTGCATACCTTCAAACGATATAGCACGGGTTAAAAACTTCCGGTTTAATTGTTCCGGGACTTCTTTAAGCAAATAAACAATATTGCCTTCTACGATCTCCTGAAATTTCAGGTCGCTGCTGTCTTTACCAAAGCGGCCAATTTTTACAACACAATTATTGAAAAACTTTGCCGGCTCTTTTCCGAACAAAACAATGGCTGCTCTTTTAATGTAGCCATTATCATCCGTCAAACGAAGTTTTGCAAGCAAATCCGCTTTGCTTAATCCTTCCACATCTGCAATCCTGCCTGCATTCAGCGATGCGGCTATGTATAACTTCAAACTCTTATCATCAATACCATCAAGGCTGGCTGCAGGTTCACTAACCTCATCCCATGTCTTACCACTTTTGCGAAGTAAATAATCGGTAAGTGCTGTGCCAATCAATTCTTGTTTAGTACTTCCGCTGCGGTAGTAATACCTGCCACGTAAAGAAACAGGTACTGCATAAGGCTGGGTAATTATTTCAAGATAATGAAGGCCCTTTTCTTCATGCAGGTTTACATCAACCAAAATGCCCATCAGGTCTTTTACCTTGTTGGGTATTTCATCCATCAGCTTTTTAAAATCGCTAATGCCAACCACATTGCCATTATCATCTTTACCAATAAATAATACACCGCCCTGTGCATTGGCAAAACCACAAACCCATTTCAGGTAGTCATCGTGCCAGCTTTGTTTGTATTCTAAGTTTTGTTGCTCCGGCATTTTTATTTTGTTATTTCTTCAAATATAGATTTATTGCCGGATGTATGGGTAGCCTGTTTGTTGGTTTGCCTTGTATGGATTTATAACGCATTGTCTTGTACCCTGCGGCAGCAAAATCTTGCGGATAAATTATTACCCTGTATGTAAAATATTTATTTGAAGGGCTATGTTTATATGCTATCGCATCTTACGCTAATTGCAAGGCTTACGCCGAGACTGGGTGCATCCCAAATTGTCGCTGGCTGGTGGGACACCAGCCAGGGGAAGCCCACCGTGGTCGGTGGGACACCGACCACGGTCCTGAAAACTGTAGCGACAATTTGGGATGCACCCCTTGACTGGTGCCTGCCCCTGCCATAGCCATTATTGGGGATGGAATTTGCTTTTAAAAGCTTTTATGTAATTTTTTATTTGGTAAAAAAATTCATTTCGATATAGGTGGGTGGGATGCCGGCCCACGAGAGTAAAATGATTTTGTTGATTAATAATTAAGGGAAATTGATACCAATCAAGGGAGCAAGGTTTTCAGAATAAACGGGTCTGTTCTCCAGCTATAATTAGAGGCTCTGATTTTCCATCTAACACTTCTAAAGTTTCTTTAATTTTCAAGGCAATTCTTTTTGCAAATAAAACAGGTACTGCATTTCCAATTTGTAGCTGAAGTTCTCTTTTGTTGTTACCTGAAAATATCCAGTCATCTGGAAAGGTTTGTATCCTTGCATATTCCCTTGCAGTAAAGGCCCTGATTTTACTTGCTTTTATTCGCCATAGCTTTGCCTCACTTTCAGGATTTCTTACAAACATTGCTCCGTCAGTCCTGTCCTTCATTATTCGTTCTGCTTGTACATTTCCTTTCGCCCAACCCCAAACGGTTGCTGTGTCTATTGCAGGGAACGGCGAGTTAAAATCCCTTACTGGATTGCCTTCTGAGGCTGTCCTACTCAAACGAACAGGGATAGAAATTTCCGTATCGCTAAATGCCTCACCCGTTTCCTTGTGAGCATAACTTTTAAAACCCCATTCAGGATTGTGATTAGGCAATTTTATTGATAAATCTTGCCCCAAATCATAAATGAAATTTTTAATGGTTGTTTCTTTTAGCGGTTTGGGGAACCTGAAACTTTTTAAAACATCACCTTTAAAAGCTACAAAAATAAAACGCCTTCTTGTTTGTGGAACACCATGTTCTGATACCCTAAAAAAATCAAACGTAGTTGAGTAACCAATAGCCGAAAGCTCATCGGAAATTTGTTGCGAAAAAGATTTGCCTGTTTCAGGATGTGTCATAGTCCTAAGGTTTAGGACATTTTCCATAACAATCATCCTGGGTTGCATATATTTTGCAATCCTTATTACTTCCCGGTAAAGCGTGTTTCTTTCATCATCTTCGTTTCTGTTGCCGCCAAGAGAAAATCCCTGACAGGGAAACCCAGCCAGGAGTACATCAAGCCCTTTTTTGAAAGTTGGTGTATATTCTCTTACGTCTCCACAAATGATATTCCAATCTGGCTTATTTTTCTTTAGGGTAGTTGCGGCATAGTCCAAAATTTCATTTGATTCTGTATGTTGGAAGCCTGCAAGATCAAAGCCCAGGTCAAGTCCACCCGCTCCTGAAAAAAGTCCAAGATATGTATAGTCTGTTTTTTCCTCCTCTTTAAGCATTTTCCCGGGCCGCTGCATCGTTCCTTAACGCGGCCCGGTGGAAAAGGTGCGCTTGTCGTTCCGTCCGCGCGCCGTCCGCCCCCCGTCGCC